>NZ_JBFAXI010000061.1:0-46848 GCF_040680735.1 Streptomyces sp. NPDC051987
CCGCAGCTCAACTCGTGACCTCAACCCCCCCCCGGTGACCGGCCCGGGGGCGTTGCGGGCTTCCACGAGCAGCCCGCAACGCCCCCTATCCACACCCCGCCCCCCAAAGGGCCGCGAGGAACTGCGCGACCAGCGACAACGGCGCCACAGCCGAGAGACAACACAACGCGGCACCGCCCCAAAGGGGCGCGGGGAACTGCGCGACCAGCCACGACGACGCCGCAGCCGGCCGACGGCATGGCACGGCACCGCCCCAAAGGGGCGCGGGGAACTGCGCGACCAGCCACGACGAGGCCGCAGTCGGCGGACGGCATGGCACGGCCCCCTGCTCACCGCCCCGCCCCGAAGGTCTCGACCGTCCACGGCATCCACGGCGTCCGGCGTGGCCGCGCGTCCGGCGTGGCGGCCCGGGGACCGGGCCGGACGGCTGCTTCGTCATGCCGGGCACGCTGCCCCGAGCCCGGACACGCCTCGTCCACCCTCTCACCGAATCCCGTCCCCGAACCTCTCCGCCGGGCCCGAATGCCCCGTATATCCTGCGACGAGATCCACCGATCACGTGTGCTCACCCGAGCCACGCGGATCACCCAGCTCACGCCGATGCAGGCTCCACGGAGAGGCGGCCGCGATGTCCGAGCGACGCCCCAGCCCGGCCGCGAAGAACTCCGCGAACGGCAGGAACGGCCGCGGCACCAGAAGGTCGGTCTGGCGCCGCGCGCTGCCGGCGGAGCCGGACACCGCCGAGCCGCCGGAGCCGGGCTCCGCGTCGGCGGCGGAGACCGGCGAGCCGCCCAGCATCGTGGAGGCGGCGCTGTACAGCGACGGGGTGCGCGTGTCGACACCGGCGACGCTCGCCGAGACCTACCGCGCACTGCGCGACACGCCCTCGGGCATGGCGTGGATCGGCCTGGCCCGCCCCACCTCCGACGAACTCCTCTCCCTGGCCGCCGAGTTCGACCTGCATCCGCTCGCGGTCGAGGATGCGATGGAGGCTCACCAGCGCCCGAAGCTGGAACGGTACGGCGACACGCTCTTCGTGGTCCTGCGGGCCGCCCGCTACCTGGACGCGCCGGAGGAGGTCGACTTCGCCGAGCTGCACGTGTTCGTCGGCCCGGACTTCGTGATCACGGTCCGGCACGGCGCGGCCCCGGACCTCTCGGCGGTCCGCCGCCGCATGGAGGACTCCCCCGACCTGCTCAAGCTCGGCCCGGAGGCGGTCCTCTACGCGATACTCGACGCGGTGGTCGACGGCTACGCCCCGGTCGTCGAGGGCGTCCAGAACGACATCGACGAGATCGAGACCGAGGTCTTCCGCGGTGACCCGTCGGTGTCCCGCCGCATCTACGAACTCTCCCGCGAGATGGTCGAGTTCCAGCGCGCGACCCGTCCGCTCGTCGGCATGCTGCACGGTCTGATGGCCGGCTTCACCAAGTACGAGACCGACGAGGAGCTCCAGCGCTACCTCCGCGACGTCGCCGACCACGTCACCCACATCAGCGAACGCGTGGACGGCTTCCGCCAGGCCCTCACGGAGATCCTCACGGTCAACGCGACCCTGGTCACCCAGCAACAGAACGCCGAGATGCGCGCGCTGGCCGAGGCTGGCTTCGAACAGAACGAGGAGATCAAGAAGATCTCCTCCTGGGCGGCCATCCTCTTCGCCCCGACCCTGGTCGGCACGATCTACGGCATGAACTTCCGGGAGATGCCGGAGCTGCACTGGGCACTCGGATACCCCTTCGCCATCGTCCTGATGGCGATCGTCTGCACCAGTCTCTACCTCATCTTCAAGCGGAAGGACTGGCTCTGAGCAACCGGCCGACGAGGGGCTGCGCCAGGGGAGTCCGGGCAGAGGGCACAGCCTGCCGGTCGCTCGCGACCTGCCTGGCACCGTCTCCTACCGCGCTGCGGAACCGTCGGGGATGTGGGCGGAGCTGATCGTCATCGGGGTGCCGGTGACGGCGATGAGATAGCTGCCCGGCCCATGGCCACGGGAGATCGCCCGGAAACCGCCCTCGGGCGCCACGCGATACTCGGCGGAGGCGTGCGGCGCCAGCACGGCCGGTCCCGAGGTGATCGTCCACCAGTTGGAGGCGCCCTGGCCGGTACGGCTCGCGAAGTGCGGCTGCAGTGCCGTACCGGTGGTGTTGACGGCCCGGACGTCGATGGCGGAGACACCGGCACGCGAGCCGCGCTGGGTGAAGTGCGGCGCGAGGCTCATGCGCAGCGGCGGCGGACTCCCGGCGGCGATCGCGACACAGGCGAGGGCGGGGGCGAGCAGGCCGGCCGCGACGACGGCCTTGGCGCGCCGGCCGGTGAGGCGGGGCAGGCGTGGCTGCCAGGCGGTGGCGAACGCGGCGGCCGGGACGGTCGCGGCGGCCGCCAGCCACAGCGGGGTCATCATCAGGAAGTAGCCGTCCTGGGAGCGGGTGGCGAGGTAGAACGCGAGCCACGGCAGGACGGTGAGAGCCGGGCCGAGCCGCCGGATGAACAGCAGGGTGGCCGCGAGCAGGCCGAACAGCAGCAGCTGGCTGCCGTACGAGTAGAAGTCGAGGCGGCTGCTGCCGTCGGTGAAGTAGTAGGAGATGCCCATCACGCCCTGGCCGTGCAGGATCGCCTTCTGGTCCAGTGGCAGCAGGATGCCGTGCAGCCAGCCGGAGAAGTCCTGGACGGCGAAGTACGCGTTGGCCGCGGCCCAGGTGAGAGCGGCGGTGGCCGTGTAGCGGGCGGTGACCGCCAGGGCTCGCCGGGGGCCGAGTTCGCCTCGTCGGACGGCGTACAGGCCGATCAGGAGGAACGGGGCGAGGAACCAGGCGAGTTGCTGGGCGGCGCAGGCGGCACCCAGGCAGGCGGCCCGCAGGACGCCCCCTGCCCCGAGGTGGCCACCCTCGCCGGTGCCGGGCCAGCGGACCACGACGGCGACGAGCAGGGCGAGGGCCGTGACGGCCGGGTAGCCGGCGTAGGCATAGTGGGGCAGCAGGCCGAAGCCGAGGCAGACGGCCGTACCGGCGGATCGCCAGGGTGCCGGCAGCAGGAACCACAGCAGGACCGAGGAGGCGAGCAGCGCGACGGTGGGGACCAGGGTCGCGGCCGCCGTCGAGTGGAGGACGGCGTGCACCGGTGCAGCCAGCAGGGCGGTCAGCGGCGGATAGCCGTACGTGTAGTCGGCGCCGCCGGACATGGTCTTGGTGATCCCGACGTCGTGCATGTCGAACAACCACGGCCATGCCTGGCCGTAGACCGGACGGCCGTGCAGGATCTGGGCGGCGGCCTGGGAGGTCAGCGCGGCTTCGTCCGTGCCCGTGTGGTCGAGCAGGTAGCCGCAGACCACCAGTGCGACGGCGGTGACGAGTACCGCCGCGTCGACCCTGATCAGTGCCGGTCGGCGCCGTACGAGGAGGGCGAGGACGGAACAGACGAGGATCGAGGCGTAGCAGACGGAGATGACGGCGGCGACCGGCGGACGCGACGCCATCGCGGTCGTCCATGCGTCGCGCGTGCCGATGAACAGGCTGATCGCGGCCAGCAGGGTCATCCCGCGGTGCCACTGCTGGGGTCCGGCGTCCGCGACGCCGACGGCCGAGGCCCGGGTCGGGGACGATGCCGCCAGGTGCGTCGCCGTACGACGACGGATCTCGACGCCCGTTCCGCCGCGATGGGTGTCAGCCAAGAAGTGCCTCCTCTGCCTGGCTCCCGCCGGGCGGCACCACAGGTGGTGGGCCGGCCGGTTCCGCCGGGCCGGAGGCTCGTCCGACCGCCCCGGCACGGAGTTCACGCTCCCGCCGTTCAGGACAGGGACGAACGCACGCCCCGTGTCGATCATCCCCAATTCACCTGGACGTCTACAAGGACGTAGTCGGTAAGCGGTTCGCGTGAAACCGCTCACCGAAGGGTCACCCGTCTCTTACCGCGGGCACGCGGGCGTGAGCGGTCAGGCCCGTCCGGACGCATTCGGTGCTCGTAGGCGAGGATCACGGCGTCGGACACGCCGACGCTCACTCCCTGCGCACTGCCCTTGAGCGGGCTCAGTGCGCGGCGCGGTAGCGGTGCTCGGGGCGTCCGGTGGCTCCGTAGCGCAGTTCGAGGCGGACCATGCCCTCCTTGACCAGGTAGGAGAGGTAACGCTGGGCCGTGGCGCGGGAGACGCCGGTGCGTTCGGCGGCCTCCGCGGCCGACAGGGCGTCGGGCGTGGTGCGCAGGGTCTGGTGCAGCAGGGCGAGCGTCGGCGCGGAGTGGCCCTTGGCGGGGACGCGGGGCACGGCCGGCGGCCGGGCGGCACTGAACAGGGCGTCCACATCGGCCTGGTCGGTCTCCGGGACCGCTCCGAGAGCGTCCATGCGGTGCTGGAGCTCGCGGTAGACGGTGAGCCGCTCGGCGAGGTCGGGCGCTCCGAAGGGCTTCACCAGGTAGCCGACGGCGCCGAGTTTCATCGCGCTCCGCACCGAGGTGATGTCCCGGTCGGCGGTGATCATGATGGCGTCGGGACGGTCGCCGCCCTCGTCGCCGCTCAGCCGGCGCAGCACGTCGAGTCCGCTGCCGTCCGGCAGGAAGATGTCGAGCAGCAGCAGGTCCGGGTGGAGGTCGTGCACCGCGTCCAGCGCCGCGTCCACGGTAGCCGCCTGGCCGACCACCTCGAAGCCCCTCACGCGGGAGGCGTAGTCGCAGTGGATGCGGCTGACCCGGAAGTCGTCGTCCACCACCAGGGTCCGGATCACCAGCGGTCACCCCCCGGGATACCGCCCGGCGCGCCGACCGGCACCGGCGGAACCGCGGTGAACAGGGCGCCCTGCGGGGCCGGGGCGGTGTCGGGCACGGGCAGCGTCACGGTGAAGACCGCGCCCGGCCCCTCGCTGACCGTGATCGCGCCGCCGTGCCGCTGCACGAGCCGGTGGACGAGGGCGAGTCCGAGGCCGCGCCGGGCGGTGCCCCGGTCCGGGCGGGTCGACCAGCCGTCCTCGAAGATCGACTCGGTGGCGCCCGACGGAATGCCCGGCCCGGTGTCGGCCACCTCCACCCGCACCACGTCGACGGCCTCGATCAGCTGCAGCCGCACCTCACAGCCGCCCGGCCGCGCCGGTCCGGTCGTCGAGGCGTCGATCGCGTTGTCCAGCAGGTTGCCGACGATGGTCAGCAGCCGGCGCAGATGCGGCGGGTCCTCGCCCAGCGCGGAGTCGTCGCTGAGGACGATGCGCACCCCGCGTTCCGCGGCCACCGTGGTCTTGGCGACGATCAGTCCCACGAGCAGCGGGTTGCCGATCCGTTCCCGTACCGACTCGGTCAGCGCCTGCTCGGCGCCGGCCGTCTCGACGGCGAACTCGTAGGCGGCGTCGTGGTCGCCGATGTCCAGCAGGCCGGCCACCGTGTGCATCCGGTTGGTGAACTCGTGCTGCTGGGCGCGCAGCGCGTCGGTGAGCCCGCGCACCGAGTCCAGTTCGCGCAGCAGCCCGATGAGCTCGGTCCGGTCGCGCACGGTGACCACGGCGCCCAGTTCACGGCCGTGCAGAGCCACGGGCATCCGGTTGACGACCAGGCAGTGGTCGTCGGTGAGCACACTGATGTCACTCCCCGTCAGGGTGCCGTCCAGGGCGCGGCGCAGCCGCCCGTCCGGCAGGACCTCGGCCAGCGTTCTGCCGAGCGCGGTGCCGAGGCCGAGCAGGTCGCGGGCCTCGTCGTTGACCACCGTGATCCGGCCGTCGGGGTCGAAGGCGACGACCCCCTCACGGATGCCGTGGAGCATCGCCTCCCGGTCCTGCAGCAAACCGGCGATCTCCTCCAGCTCCAGCCCGAACGTCGTCCGCTTGAGCCGCCTGGCCAGCAGGAAGGCGGCCGCCGCGCCGAGCGCGACGGCGATGGCGCTGTACAGGCCGAAGGTGGGCAGCTCGCGCCACAGCTCCCCCAGCACATAGTGCTCGGGAATACCCGCGGAGACCTCGCCGACCAGCTTGCCCGTGGGCCCGTACAGCGGAGCCTTGCCGTTGGCCGACCGCCCGGTCGCGCCCTGGTCGGTACCGACGTGGGGCCTGCCGTCCAGCACCACGATCGGGTCGCCCGTCGGGTCGCCGATCAGCTCCGGGTCGGGATGGGAATGGCGGATGCCGCGCAGGTCGAGCACGACCACGTACGACGCCCCGGACGCCTCGCGGATCCGTTCGGCCACGGCCTGCACCACGGCGCCGCCGCCCCCGAACTCCATGGCGTCCCGGATCTGCGGATCGGCGGCCGTGGTCTGCGCGATGTCCAGCGCCCGCTGCTCGTAGGCGCGGTCGATCTCGCCCCGCTGCGCGAAGGCGAACAGCACGAAACCGATCAGCCCGGTCAGCGCCAGGATGGCCAGCTGGTTGGCCAGAATGCGCGCGGAAAGCCGCCCCTTCCCGCCACGTCCGACCGTGATACGGATGGGTTTCACCAGCGTCCCTCGCGTCTCTCGCCTGTCGTACGGCTATCGGGCCCGGCCCCTGCGCCGTACCCGTGGTGGCGTGATTGTGCCCCCACCTTCGGCTCTCTGCCCAGCCCCGGATCGCTGAGCAGAACGAGCAGAAGTCCGGCTAACACGGCTTACGCGGGATACGGCCGAAACAGCGACGTAACACTCGGCGGCCCCTAGCGTCTGCCTTCCTCGACCCCCGAGGTCAGACCCCCCGAGGTCAGGAAGGAGACAACTCAGATGGCTTTGCGCAACGATGCCGCAGCGAGTCCGGTCGCCGCGAAAGCCGGCCAGGACAGCGCGCGAGTCGAGATTTCCGGACTCACCAAACGATTCCTGACTCCCGCGGGCGAGGTGTTCACGGCACTGCGGGACGTGTCGTTCACCGTGGAGCCCGGCCAGTTCTGCGCGGTGGTGGGCCCGACCGGCTGTGGCAAGTCGACGACGCTGAGCATGGTGTCCGGGCTCGACCGGCCCAGCGAGGGCTCGGTCAGGGTCGGTGGCCGTGCGGTGGACGGCGTCACCGACGGCGTCAGCTTCATGTTCCAGGCCGACGCCCTGCTGCCCTGGAAGACCGTGCTCGGCAACGTGCTGATGGGCCCCGTCTTCCGCGGGGTGCCCAAACAGCAGGCCCAGGTCTCGGCACGCGACTGGCTGCGCCGGGTGGGCCTCACGGGGTTCGAGGACCGCTACCCGCACCAGCTCTCCGGCGGTATGCGCAAGCGCGTGGCGATGGCCGCGGCGCTGATCAACGAACCCCGGATCCTCATCATGGACGAGCCGTTCGGCGCCCTGGACGTGCAGACCAAGGCGATCATGTCGACCGAGCTGCTCGGCCTGTGGGAGCAGATCCGGCCGTCGGTCATCTTCATCACCCACGACCTCGACGAGGCCGTGGCGCTCGCCGACCGGGTCGTGGTCATGACGTCCAGCCCCGGGTCGGTCAAGGCGGTCTTCGACATCGACCTGCCCCGCCCGCGCGGCTCGGTGCAGGAGATCCGCTTCCAGCCCCGCTTCATCGAACTTCAGCACCAGATCTGGGACTCGCTGCGCGAGGAGGTGGAGCGCGCCTACGCACGCACCGCAGGAGGTACGGCATGAGCACGGCGTCCGCAGTTTCCCCCGCTCCCGTCGAGGACGGCGCACAGCTTTCGGCCGCGGCCGCCGCCAGACGCGCTCGCCGGCGTCGCGTCGCCCTGGTGTGGGCCGGCCGGATCGGGCTCGCGGTCCTCGTCGTCGGCGGCTGGCAGGCGTTCACCGCCTGGGGGCTCGTCGACCCGTTCTTCTTCGGGCAGCCCTCCGGCATCGCCAAGCGGCTGGTCGACCTCTTCCGGCACGGCACCGAGTTCGGATCCTTCTACGCGAACATCTGGACGACGATCCAGGAGGCACTCGTCGGCTTCGCCGTCGGGGCGGTCACCGGAGTCGTGTTCGGTGTCGCGCTGGGCCAGAGCCGCTTCCTCGCCGACGTCCTCGGCCCCTATATCAAGATGGTCAACGCGATCCCGCGGATCGTCCTCGGCTCGATCTTCATCGTCGCGTTCGGCATCGGCGTGCTGCCGAAGATCCTGCTCGCCGCGGTGCTGGTGTTCTTCATCGTCTTCTTCAACGCCTTCCAGGGCGTGCGGGAGGTCGACCGCAACATCCTCGCCAACGCCAAGGTGCTCGGCGCCTCCCAGCTGCAGATCATCCGGCACGTCACCGTGCCCTCCGCGCTCACCTGGATCATCGCCAGCCTGCACAGCGCCTTCGGCTTCGCCATCGTCGGCGCACTGGTCGGCGAGGTGCTCGGCGCGCAGAGCGGCCTCGGCCTGGTCATCAAGACCGCGCAGAACAACTTCGACCCCAACGGCGTGTTCGCCACGATGCTCGTCATCTCGGTCATCGTGCTCGGCGCCGAGTGGGTGATCGGCAAGCTCGAACACCGGCTGCTGTCCTGGCGACCGCCGGCCCCCTCCGAGGCGTCCAACGCCCTCTGACCCGGCCCCGCCCTCCCCTCCCCCGCTCTTCCCCGCCTCACCGTCCCACCTCACCGAAGGAATGTGGCCTGCCATGTCCAGACGACCCGCCACCGTTGCCGCGTCTCTCCTCGCCGTCCTCGCTCTCGGCGCGGTCAGCGCCTGTTCCGGCAACTCCGGCAGCACCACCGCGAGCAGCGGCTCCGGCTCCACACCGACGGTCAAGCTCATGGTCGGCGGCATCGACAAGCAGATCTACCTGCCCTACCAGCTCGCCCAGAACCTCGGCTTCTACAAGAAGTACGGCGTCGACGTCCAGCTCAGCACCGAGCAGGACGGCGGTGTCGGCGCCGAGGAAGCCATGGCCTCCGGGCAGGTCGACATGGCCGGCGCCTGGTACAACCACACGATCGAGTTCCAGGCCAAGGGCAAAGCGGTCGAGGACGTCGTCCAGCTCTCCGGTGCACCGGGCGAGCGGGAGATGTGCACCAAGAAGTCGGGGGTCACCTCGGGCGCCGACTTCAAGGGCAAGACCCTCGGCGTCACCGACCTGGGCTCGGGCACCGACACGCTCACCCAGTTCCTGGCTGCCAAGAAGGGCGTCAAGACGAGCCAGTTCCACCGGATAGGCGTCGGTGCGGGCTCCACCGCCATCGCCGCTCTGCAGAACGGCAAGGTCGACTGCGTGATGACGACGCAGCCGACGGTCGCCGCGATCGAGAAGAAGGGGGTCGGCACCTCCGCGATCGACCTGGCCACCACGCAGGGTGCCACGGCCGCGATGGGCGGCGCCTTCCCCGCGGCCAGTGTGCTCGCCCGCACGGACTGGGTGGACGCGCACAAGGACACGGTGCAGAAGGTCGTCGACGCGCTCGTCGCCACCATGCACTGGATCAGCACGCACAGCGCGGCCGACATAGCCGACAAGTTGCCGGCGTCGTTCGTGTCGAACCAGCTGGTGACCAAGGCCGACTACATCACCGCCCTGACCGAGGACAAGGGCCAGTTCCTCCCGGACGGCATCATGCCGGCCGGCGGTCCGAAGACCTCCCTGGCCACGGAGCAGCTCGTCGGAAACGTGAAGGGCTCGGTGGACCTCGGCAAGACGTTCACCAACGACTTCGCCCTGCAGGCCAACAAGACGGAGGGCTTCACGACCACCACCACCCCGGCCGGGCCGACCGGCTGACCGCCACCGCACGGGGCCGCCCAGGTGACAGCACCGGGGCGGCCCCCGGCATGTAACGCGTCCTGACCGCCGTGCCACGTCCGCCGCCCCCGCCTCCCGCGTCAGTGGCGGTCGGGCGGGAGACCGCCGGGCCGCGACGACGATCATCGACGCGCGCCGGCCACAGCACCCTCGCACCGACCGTGACCGCCTGGGCCACCTCGGCTCGGCCGTCCTCTTCGCCGTCGCGATCTGCGTGCCCGCCACGGCCCACCGGGGCGGCGCCCTGGGTGCCGTGCCCGCGTTCTGGACGTCCGCCATCGCCTGCTTCGTCGGCTACCTGGCGGTCTCCCGCAAGGACACCTCCTACAACAAGTAGGACAGAGGCGGGTAGCCTGTACGCGACGACGGCGAGGGAAGGCGGACGGCGAGGTGACGGAGCAAGGAGACGAGGAAGCCCACGAGGCGTCCGGGAGGCGGGCTCGCGGCCAACTGGAGAGCGACGTACTCGCCGCGCTCTGGGCGGCGGACGGTCCCCGGACCGCGCGGGAAGTCCGGGAACGGCTGCCGGGCGACCTCGCCTACACGACCGTGCTCACCATCCTGTCCCGGCTGTACGACAAGGGCATGCTGGTGCGGCACCGCGAGGGCCGTGGCTATGCCTACGAGCCGGCTCGTGACGAGGCGTCGCACACCGCCCGGCGCATGCACTCCCTGCTGACGGGTGGCTCCGACCGTCAGGCGGTGCTGGCCCGCTTCGTCTCGGAGCTGTCCGAACAGGACGAGCACCTGCTGCAGCAGCTGCTGTCCGGGCACGACGACGTACCCCCCGAGAGCCGGCGCTCGCCCGGGAGGCGGTGAGCCGGTGCTGATCAGCGTCTACATCCCGTTCCTCGTCACGGCGGCGCTCGCCGTGCTCGCACCGCCCGTCGCGCACCGGCTGCCCCCGCGCGTGGCGGCCCTGGCGCTGGCCTGCGCCGCGCTGGTGACCGCGGCCGGATGGGCGGGATCCCTCGCCCTGCTGGCTTTCACCGGAGTGGCGCAGATCCCGCAGATCGCCGAGGAGGGCCGCTGGTCCGTCTCCGCGCTGCGCTCCCAGGATCCCGTCTACGCCGTGGTCGCGGCCGTCAGCACGCTGGTGCTCGCGGTGTGTGTCGTCTCCTTCGGCGTGGCCGCCGTCCGGCAGGGCCGCCACCTGCTCCGGGCCCGGCGGGAGTGCGCCGGCCTGCCCGGGGACACGGAGCTGGCCGTACTCGACGACGACGTCCCGCTGGCCTTCGCCCTGCCCGGTTCACCGGGCAGGATCGTCGTCTCCCGGGGGATGCTGCGCCGTCTCGGTGACGCCGAGCGCGAGGCACTGCTCGCCCACGAGCGGGCGCATCTGCGGGGGCGTCACCACGTGTTCCAGAGCGTGTGGCGGCTCACCGCCGCCCTGAACCCGTTGCTGCGGCCGGTGGCCGCCGCGGGCAGTTTCGTGCTGGAGCGCTGGGCGGACGAGGAGGCCGCCGAGCGGGTCGGTGACCGTACGGTCGTCGCCCACGCCGTGGGCCGCGCCGCTCTGGCGTCCGCTGGTGCGTCCCGTCCGGCGGCGCTGGCCGCGACCGGCGGGGTGGTGCCCCAGCGGGTACGGGCCCTGCTGGCCCCGCCGCCCGCCCGTCGCAGCCTGCCCTTGCTGGCGGGCATTCTGCTGCTGGCCGTCTGCTGCGCGAGCCTGGCGAACGCCGCCTCGGACAGCGACCGCATGCTGGACAGCGCGCAGTGGGCGCTGTGCAGGGCACACGCCGGTAGCGTCACCGCCGCCGCGCCGACCGGCCACGACGACGCGCCACGGCACGGACCGGACGGCTGCTCTGCCGCCCCTGATCGTCCGGAGCACGGAGAGCGGCACTTCTGATCCGCCCGGCGCGCCGGTTCTCACCCCGCCGGGCGAGAAGGCCGTTGCACGGGCGGGCGTGAGCCTGATGCCGGCGCCCGCTTCCGCGCGAGATGCCGGCAGGCCCCGCTGCCTGACGGGGGGTCACCGTGCGTCCCCGGCCGAGGCTGCCTGCCTGGCCGGCTCCGTCGTGGTGGTGAGGGGCTCGGTCGTCAGCAACGGGCGCAGCGGCCCATGAGTCAGGGAGCGGACCAGCGGGGTGGCCCAGCGGGCCAGTGCCGAGCTGACGAGGTAGGCGACCGGGAGGGCGACGGCGGCAGAGCCGAGGACGTCGTGCGGGTAGTGGGCGCCGACGTAGACCCGGCTGAAGCCCTCCAGTACGGCGAACATGGCGGCGACGGCGCTCAGCCGGCGGTCGAGCAAGAAGAGCGCTGCCACGGTCGCGGCGGCCACGGTGGCGTGCCCGCTGGGGAAGGCGTAGTCCGAGGGTGCCGGGCAGCTGTCGACCAGGTAGGCGTGCGGCATCGAACGGCAGGGCCGCACCTCCGCGACGAGCTTCTTGACGACCTCGGCGGCGGCGAAGGCCGTCAGAACGGCGACCGGCGCGGCCAGCGCGAGGGTCATCGCCCGCGGGCCGCGGCGCCGTGCGGTCCACCAGCCCGCGATCATGAGCATGGCGAAGACCCCGAGCCCGAGGTTGGTCCACACCTCCATGGGCGTGTTGAGCCACTTGGTGTCACGGGCGAAGTCGGTGACCGAGGTGAACAACGAGCCGTCGATGCCGGATCCGTCGAGGGCCAGTTGCGCGGTGGCGGCCGCGGCCATAAGGCAGAGGTCCTTCCGTCCTTGTGCGCGCGTCAGGTGCGCACGGGATGAGCGAGCGGCCACGGGGTTCGGGCTCTGTCACCGGTCGCCTCTCGCTCGCGAGGTGACGTGCGAATGACATGGCGGCGATGTCAGGGTGACCACCGGACCAATCTACTACATCTTGTAGGTGCGAGAAGGGCGGGCCGTCCGGCCGCACAGCGCGACCGAGGTCGGGCGCTGGCAGGTGACGCCCACAAAGCCCCTCCATCTGAACCTGATCCCCGGGAGGTCGCCCGGCCACCGACGCCGCACCCACACCCCGAACCCCGTCGGCATCGCCCGCGGATCCTGGGCCGCCGCACCGGCGAGGAGGGCTGCCGTCACCGGCGCCACGACTCGCCCGGCGACCGTCAACTTCCTCTACACGTTGTAGTAATTTGACCGGCACCCACCCGGACGGCGGCACTCGAAACGCCTCCGGACACCCGCCCCGCGGCGATCGTTTCCCAAGTCCTACATCATGTAGTAGCTTGCCTTCTCGGCACCACAGCGGTCGAGACGTGGTCCTGGGCCGCGCGCAGGCGCGGCCTCGGCCTGCCCGCAGCGCCGTCCGGGCCGGGCACTGCCCGGCGTGCCCCGTAGCCCATCAGGAGGCGATCCACCGTGGTCCACCGTCACGACATGGTGCCGGAGCCGACGCCCTCGCCGTCCGCCGCACCGCCGCAGGGCGGCGCCGGGCGGATCGCGATCATCTCGGCCGGTGTCGGCGCGGGACACGACGGTGCGGCAGCGGGGCTGGCCGAGCGGCTGACCGAGCACGGGTACCTGGTGGACCGGCACGACTTCCTCGACCTGCTGCCCACCGGTGCGGGCCGGCTGCTGTGCGGTACCTACCACCGCATGCTGACCTGGACGCCGGAGGGCTACCAGCGCCTGTACGCGGCCACCGACCGGGCCGCACGCCCCGGCGCGCTGTGGCGGGCCCTGTTTCGCGCGGCCGAGCAGCGCACCCTGCGGGCGCTCGCGCCGGACACCCGCGCGGTCGTCTCGACCTACCCCGGCGCCAGCCAGGTCCTCGGCGCACTGCGCCGGCGCGGCAAGCTGACGGTGCCGGCCTTCACCTACCTCACCGACTTCTCCGTCCACACCCTCTGGGTCGCCCCCGGCATCGACGCCCACCTGGCCGTGCACCCGGTGCCGGCGGCCCAGGCCCATCTCCAGGGCGCGGCCGCCGCCACGGTCGTCGGTCCGGTCACCGACGCGCGCTTCACCCCGGCCACCGCCGGGCAGCGGACCGCCGCCCGTGAGCGGTTCGCCCTGCCCGCGGACGCTCCCCTGGCCCTGCTGGTCGCCGGGTCGTGGGGTGTCGGACCGGTGCGACGGGCCGCAGCCGAGATACGGGAGACCGGAGCCGCGGTACCCGTGGTGGTGTGCGGCCGCAACGAGGGCCTCGCGGAGGAGCTGCGCCGGGACGGCGTCGCGCACACTTTCGCCTGGGTGGACGACATGGCCGGGCTGATGCACGCCTGCGACGTCCTGGTGCAGAACGCGGGCGGGCTGACCTCGTTGGAGGCGTTCGCCGCCGGGCTGCCGGTGGCCAGCTACCGCTGCATACCCGGCCACGGCCAGACGAACGCCGCCGCCCTGGCCGAGGCGGGCCTGGCGGCCTGGATCCGCGACCCGGCGGACCTCGGCCCGGTGCTGGCCGAGCTCCTCCACGGGCCGCGCGGCCGGGCCCAGCGGGCGGTGGGACTCGACCTGCACCGCCTGGCCCCCGGACCGGTGACCGCCATCGCCGCCAGAACCGGGCCGCCCCCCGCGCCGGACGCACAGCCCGTGGCGCGGCGCGTCACCGGCCGACGACGGATCGCCCTGACGGCCGTCACCGTGGCCGCCACGGCCTGCCTGGGCGTCGCCGCCCCGCTCGCCCACGCCTACACCGAGACGCCCGCCCGCTTCACCGCCGTCGCCCACTACCTGGACGGAGACGGACGATGACCCCGGCCCGCCTCGCCCGCGCCACCGCGCTCGCCTCCGCCGCGGCGGTGCCCGCGCTCGCCGCACTGCACGCGGCGCCCGTCATCTCCACGTTCGGGCCGCTGCGCAACGCGGCCATGCCGCGCCTGGCCGGCCGAGGCCGGCCGGATCACGTCGCGCTCACCTTCGACGACGGCCCCGACCACCTGTCCACCCCGCGCTTCCTCGACTTCCTCGACGCACGCGGGCTGCGGGTCACCTTCTTCCTGCTCGGCTCGATGCTGGCCCGCTCACCGGGGCTCGCCAAGGAGATGGCCGCGGCCGGGCACGAGGTCGCCGTCCACGGCTGGCACCACCGCCCGCTGCTGCTCCGCGGTCCCCGCGCCGCCTACGACGACCTCGCCCGCGCCCGCGACGCGGTGGCCGACGTCACCGGCAGGCCACCCGTGCTCTTCCGGCCGCCGTACGGGGTGATGAGCACGGCCGCTCATCTGGCCTGCCGACGCCTCGGCATGACCCCGGTGCTGTGGACCTGCTGGGGCGAGGACTGGCGCAGGCGGGCCACCCCGCGGTCCGTCGAGCGCACCGTCCTGAGTGACCTGCGCGGTGGCGGCACCATCCTGTTGCACGACTCCGACTGCACCTCCGCGACCGGCTCCTGGCGCACCACCCTCGCCGCGCTGCCGCGCATCCTGGGCACCTGCCAGGAACGCGGCTGGCAGGTCGGCCCCCTCCGCGAGCACGGTGTCCCCGGCCTGCACTGCGGCTGAACGCTCCCTGAGCCACACTCCGGGCCTCGGACGACCCGACGGCTCAGGGCCGCCCGCGGACGCCTGTCGGCGTCGGTGTGCTGCCCGTCGGCGTGGGTGTCGGTGAGGTGTTGCCGCCGGTCGTGCCGCCGAGGAGGCCGCCGCCGGTACCGGCGGTGGTTCCGGTCGTGTCGGTCGGGCTCGGGCCGACACAGTGCTTCCGGTGCCCATGACACGGTGCGGTGGTGGGGGTCGGAGTGACCGGTGCGGTCGGAGTGGCCGTGGGGGTGCTCGGGGCCGCGGAGGCGGAGGGCGTGGGCGAAGGGGCGCCGTGTTCGTCCGTGGACTGACCGAGCTCGGGTGCGGGCGGGAACTGCTGGACGGGTTGTCCCTGGAGGGCGGCGTTCATGTAGCCGGTCCACACCTCGGTGGGCATGTCGGCGCCGAAGACCTTGGCGTAGCCGCCGACGCCCTGCATCGACCGGAGGCCGGCGTTCTTCGGGTCCTCCTTGAACATACTGACGGCCGTGGTCAATTGCGGGGTGTAGCCGATGAACCAGGCGGACTTGTAGTCGTCGGTCGTGCCCGTCTTGCCGGCCGCCGGGCGGCCCAGGGCCTGGGCGTTGGTACCGGTGCCGTTCTTGACGACGTCCCGCAGGACGTCGGTGACGGTGTCGGCGGTCGAGGAGGGCATGGCCGTGGTGCCCTTGGGCTTGTCGAAGCCGGTCAGTTGCCGCCCGTCGGCGACGACCTTGGTCACCGAGTACGGCTCGTGCTGCACCCCGCCGTCGTCGAAGGTGGCGTACACGTCCGCCATCCGGATCGCCGACGGTGTGGAGGTACCGATGTAGAAGCCCGGGGTGTCGTACTGCAGGCTGGTGCGCAGGAGCCCCGCCTTCAGGGCCTCGTCCTCCACGTTGTGGTAGCCGACGTACTCGCCGAGCTGGACGTAGGGGGTGTTGACCGACTGCTCCATCGCCTTGCGCAGGGTGATGTAACCCCACTTCGTGGTCACGTCGTTGCGCTGGTGCAGGAGCCCCGTGGGGTCGTTCGCGTCCGGGAGCTCCTGGCCCTGCTGGTTCTTGATGGTGATGCCGTCGTCGCCGTCGAACTTCGAGGCCGGAGTGATCGGTGAGGCCGGCTGCCCCGGGGAGAGGACGGCGCCGTGGTCGAGGGCGGCGGCCAGGTCGACGGGTTTGAAGGTGGAGCCGACCGGCACGCCGGTCGCGTCCGCGTTGTCCGTCCAGTGCCCCTTGTTCCAGCCGGGGCCGCCGTACAGCGCGACGATCGCGCCGGTGGACGGATCGATCGACGCCGCGCCGACCTGGACGTCCTTGTCGGCCGTGCGGTGCTTCGGATCGAGATGCTTCCGCTCCATCGCCGCGACGGACATCGACAGGGCACTGACCTTCTTCTTGTCGAAAGTGGTGTAGATCTGGTAGCCGCCGTGGCCCAGCTGCTGGTCCGTGAGGGACGTGTGGGCCTCGACGTACTTCTCCGCGGTCTGCACCAGGTATCCGGTCTGCCCGGCCATGCCCGCCGACGGCGCATACGGCTTGGGCGTGGGGAACCCCGCCGCGAGGTACTGCTGCTCCTGGGCGGCGGTGATCTTGTGGATCTTGGCCATCCGGCTCAGCACGTAGGTCCAGCGGGCCTCGGCCTGGGCCTTGGCCCGGGGATCGGTGTCGGCGTGCATCAGCAGGCTCGGCTCGTTGACCGTGGCGGCGATGAAGGCCCCCTGGCTGACGCTCAGCTGGAAGGCGTGCACGTGGTAATAGGTACGGGCCGCGGCCTCGATGCCGTAGGCGTCCCGGCCGTAGTAGCAGGTGTTGAGGTAGCCCTGCAGTATCTGCTGCTTGGAGAGCTGGCCGCCGATCTTGAGGGAGATCATGATCTCCCTGAGTTTGCGGGTGACCGACTGGTCCTGGCTGAGGTAGGTGTTCTTCACGAACTGCTGGGTGATGGTGGACCCCGACTGCACCTCCCCGCCCGTGGCCATGTGGTAGACGGCGCGGAGCATGCCCTGCGTGTCGACGCCCGGGTCGGAGTAGAAGGTGGCGTTCTCCGCGGCCAGGAAGTCCCACTGCACCAGCTTCGGCACCTGGGCGAGGTCGACGTTCTGCCGGTCGGTCGCCCCCTGGGTGGTCATCACCGAGCCGTCCGACCAGTAGTAGGTGTTGCTCTGGGCCTGGGTACTGGGGTTCGCGCCGGGAATGGTCGTCGTGGCGTAGGCGTAGCCGAACAGGCCCAGCAGGCCGGTGACGAACACCAGGAAGGTGCCGGACACCAGCTTCCACGACGGCAGCCACCGGCGCAGGCCGCGTCTGCCCGTGCGCGGGTAGTCGATCAGGCGACGCCGGCCGGCCCGTCCGGCGTCCGTACCTCGCGCGCGCTCCGCGCGGCGGGCGCGCCCGCCGCGGGACTGCGCAGCCCTGCGCGCCGCGGCCCGGCCACCGTGGTGCATGCCGTCGGATCCTGACGGTGCGGTCCGCCCCGACGGTCGGCGCCGGTGTTCGCTCATTCTCGCCACTCCTCAGTCAGCACCCCGCCCCGAGGTCTCCTACATGTTGTAAGAGTAAGGTGCTCCGGCACCACGCACGCAGCCGCCCCCTGGTCCGGGGCGTGCGGCGGCGGGACGCCGTCAGAGGTCGGGCCGCCGCTGCCTCCTCGGCCGGACCGGAGTACCGGTCGAGCTGGTCACGGGTGCCCGTGCTGGGCCGCGGACGCCCCCTCGGGTTCGGCTCGCGAACCACACGGAGAGCGCGAGCGCGGTGATGAGCGAGACGCCGCCGCCCAGGCCCAGGGTGAAGCGGGCTCCGAGAGCGTCGGGCACCAGGCCGACCAGCGGTGCGCCGACGGGGGTGCCGCCGAGGAGCACGAGGAAGCAGACGGACAGCACGCGGCCCCGCAGCGGCGGGTCGGCATGGAGCTGGATCAGCGCGTTGGCGGTGGTGGTCACGGTCACCGCGGCGCATCCGTCAGACGCGAAGGCGGTGGAGCGGATCCGCCCGAAGGGATCAGAGGCGCCGCTGATCAGACACGTCCGCGGTCCACGGGGCCTGAGCCGACTCCGAGCCGGTCCAGGACCTGACAGGCCCGGGCAACCCCGTCCTCGGCTTCCAGGTCCCGGCCGAGCCGGCGCGCGGTCTCGGTGTAGGGGGCATGCTGGGTGAGGGCGTGCAGGCGATCGACGAGGGCGGCAACGGTGAGCCTACAGACCGGCAGAGGCGTGGGCCCCGCGCCGAG
This sequence comes from Streptomyces sp. NPDC051987, assembly GCF_040680735.1. Classification (NCBI taxonomy): domain Bacteria; kingdom Bacillati; phylum Actinomycetota; class Actinomycetes; order Kitasatosporales; family Streptomycetaceae; genus Streptomyces; species Streptomyces sp. NPDC051987. Next base: position 18,203 of record NZ_JBFAXI010000061.1, read on the forward strand.
TTCGTGCACCCGTGCGGCCCAGTAGGGCTGGTCTCCGAAGAACGGGCAGACCAGGGAGGGTCTCCCGGCGCGCAGTGCCGAGGCCGTCGTGCCGGCTCCGCCATGGTGGACGACGGCGGCCATCCTGGGAAACAGCCAGTCGTGGGGGGTGTCGTCGACCACGAGGATGTCGTCCTCGCTGGTGGCGGGGTCCCCTGGCAGCACTCCACGCAGGTTCGCCCGACGCAGGGCCGTCCGTACGAGGGCGTCGGTCGCCTCGGGGTCGCCGGTTTTCATGCTGCCGAATCCGACGTAGACGGGCGGGGGGCCGTCGGAAAGAAAGGCAAGCAGTCGCCGTGGTGGGGTCCACAGCGGTTGATCATGGTGCCAGAAGCCGGTGACGTGGACGTTCCGTCCCCAGTCGGACGGCCTCGGCACGACAGTGGGGCTGAACGCACACAGCACGGGGGCTTGGCGAACCGGCCGGAAGGGGGCTGACAGGGACAGCTCCGGGAGGCCCAGACTCTCCCGGCGCCATGCGTTGACGAACCGTCGGAACACCATCCAGGACCCGAAGTCGACGGCACTGAAACTGAGCCGGTTGCCCACCCCGCCCAGCATCCGGGCAGCCGGCGCGAACGGATGCGGGAAGACCTTCGTGGGCTGGCTCGGCTGGAAGTGAATGACGGCGTGCGGGACCTGGAGGTACTCGCTCAGATGAAGACCGAGAAAGCTGAAGGTCGGTGCCAGAACCAGGTCGGCTCCCTTCGCGCCGACCTGCGTCTCCTCCAGCATCGACATCATGCGGGGTCGTAGGACCCGGTCCATATGCCGGATGAACGCCACCGGGTTCCGTCGTCCGGCGAGGAGTTCCTGCCCTTCGGCCGACTCGACGATCTCCACCGGGTCGACCGGAAGGGGATGAAGTTCGAGGCCCGCCTCAGCAATCAGACGCCGGTAGCGGAGACTGGCCAGGATCCTCACCGTGTCACCCCGACGGAGAAGTGCTCGCCCCAGGGCCAGGCAGGGCTGGACGTCGCCGCGGGATCCCGCGGCGAAAATCACCACTGTTCGCATGAAATCACAGCCCGATCGACTTCATGACGGACGGCCAGATGCTGTGCAACTCTGCCTCCCAGTACGGCCAGGAATGCGTCCCCGGCGTGTACAGATGCGTCGTGACGTCGACCCCTTCAGAGCGAAGCGACGTCGCGAATCTTTCGATCTGCCCCGACAGTGGTGCCTCTCCCAGGATGCTCACCAGCACGACATCGGCGGGGCGTCCCGTGTCCAGCGGTCCGGTCTGACTGCTGCCCGCGGAGAGATGGATGTGCACCCCGCGGAAGGCACGCGGCATTGCAGCAGGGTTGTGTGCCCGCCAGACGTCGGCGTTCTTCACCGGGTCGCCCCAGACACGTTTGATGTCGATACCTTCCCTCGCGGTACCAAGGGCGAGTTCCAGCCGCACGGCAGGGTCGTTCAGATCCACGTAAGAACTCATTGAGGCCACGTACCGGAACATCCTCGGGTTGTGCGCGGCGTAGTTGAGTGCGCCGAAGCCCCCCATTGACACTCCCACGGCGGCTCGTGAGCGGTTCGCCCGGAACTTCTCCTCCATGAGCCGCACGAGTTCGTGAGTGTGAAATGATTCCCAGCTGGCAGCACCGGCGAACCAGTTGCTGTAGTAACCGTTCTTTCCGGCATCCGGCATGACGACCAGCACGTCAGAGTTCTTCGTCAGCGCCTCCACGTCTGTCTCGCGTGTCCAGGACGTGTAGTCGTCGTCACCGCCGTGGAACATGTACACAACCGGAAAGGTGGCTGTCGGCTCTTCTCTCCAGTGCACGGGAAGAATGACGCGGACCGGGATGGACATTCCCATCGTCGGGGAACTGACCACGAGATCACGCATTCGCTCGTCAATGAATTTCATGTCAGTGACGCTGGCCTCCGCATGGGGAGGCGAGGGCGAGGCGCCCGGTTTCCACTCAGCCGCTTGCGCCTCGGTCGAGAGAAGAGCCGCGGCGAGCCCGAGGCAGACCAGATTCCTTTTCGCGTACTTCAGGAGAGTGACCCACACGGGTAGGATCATGGCTAAATATGTTGATCACCACCAGAAGACACCCCGGCCACCGAAGGGCAAGTGGCCCGAACAGCCGAGTGACATGCGGTTGCGCCTGTTCCACGGGGGAGGCTGCGGAACAGGCGCGGTGCGCCGATCACCGGGTGGGCCACCCCATGGCCCGGGTGACGTGCTGCGCGATGGTCCGGACGTGCGGGGGGTCGATGACGGACAGATGGTCGCCGTCGACCGGGACGATCTCGAGCCGGGGGCACAGGGGCGCCCACCCGAGGTCGGCGTCCTGTCGGAGGTAGCGCGGGTCCAGAGCGGCGGTGAGCTGTTGCGGTTGCTTGGCGCGATAGAGCACCACGTGGCCCTCCTGAGGGCGGGGGACGTATCGTTCGCCGACGCGGGCGTCGATGTACGAGGTCCGTTGGTGCTCCATGATCCCTGGGCTCATGTCGAGCCCCGCCTCGGCGACCAGACGCATGACGACGTCGATCTGCTGATCGTCCGGAGTGGCCTCCAGCTCTTCGTAGGGCAGATCGAGGCGGTGCCCGTACGTCTTCTCGATGTATTCGGCGAAACGACCGAAACGCTCGATGAGGAACTGCCGTGATTCCGGTTCCGGCAGAACGGGGGGCAGGACGGTGTCGATCATGCCGAGAGACCCGATGTCCTGTCCCTCTTCTCTCAGCTGAATCGCCACTTCGTAAGCGAGACACCCTCCGAAGGACCAGCCGAGCAGGTGGTAGGGCCCTTCCGGCTGGATGTCACGGATGAGTGCGCGGTAGCGGGCGGCCTTCTCCTCCACGGTGTTCAGCCCGTCGACGCGCTCCAGGCCGTACACGGGCTGTTCGGCCGGCAGCAGCCCCGTCAGTGGCAGGTAGACGGAGGTCGGGCCACCGGCGGGGTGGAAGGTGAACAGCGGGGGCCGTTCCGACCCGGGGAGGGGGGGACGCAGGGTGGTGAGTGCCGACCCGCCGGTTCGGTTGACGACGGGCCGGATCAGTTCGGCGACTGCTGCGACGGTGCGCTGGGCAAGGACGGCGTCGGCCGTCAGGCTCAACTCGGTGTCCTCGCCGAGGCGCCTGTGAATGACGTCCGCCATGGCTGCGGCGGCGTCGTGGTCTCCGCCGGCGGTGATGAAGTCCTCCCGGACGTCCCTCGGCCCTTGCCCCAGGACTTCGGCCCAGGAGCTCGCGACCAGCCGCTCCGCAGCGTCCCTGGGGTTGAGGACACTCGGCAGCGTGCATGTGGACGGCTCGGCCCGGCAATTGTCCACGGACGCCGTCGGCTGGGAATCGGCCGCCGGCTCCGTGCCGTCCAGCCCGAGTTGTTCGAGTACCGCGCGTCCGATGTCACGCAGGCTGGCGCCGCGCAGCAGCCGGGAGGCGGGCACGTCGACGCCGAAGTCCTGGCGGATCGTGTTCTGGACGCGTACCGCCACCAGGGAGTCCAGGCCCAGGTCGGTCAGCGGGACCGTCTCGCCGAGTTCTGCGGCCGCGAATCCCATGATGGCCGCCGTTCTTCTGACCAGGCGTGCGTAGACCGTGTCCGCGGCGGAACTGCCGAGAGCCTCGATGCCATGGGGGCCGGCCCAGTCGTCGGCGCCGGGTGAACCGTTGTCGAGGACGTCGGAGAAGAAGGGAATGGCGGACAGGCCGGGGAACGCCCCCAGCACGCGCTCCGCGTCGAGGTGGACGACACCCACGTGCGCACAGTTGAGGGTGACCAGTGCCTGAAGCACGTCCATTCCCTCGCTCATCTGGATGGGCTCCAGCACCAGCGCCTGGTTCCCGGCGGTCATGCCGACGTTCTCCCAGGGGCCCCACGCAATGGAGGTGGCGGGCAGGCCGCCGGCTCTGCGGCGGTGGGCCACGGCGTCGAGCCAGGCGTTGGCAGCCGCATAGGCGGACTGTCCGGGTGAGCCGAGCAGTGCCGCGGCGGAACTGTAGTTCACCCACCAGTCCAGATCGAGGTCGGCGACAGCCGACTCAAGGTTCTGGGCTCCTATGGCCTTCGGCCGCAGCACCGTGTCGATGTCCGCCGGTTCCAGGTCGGTGATCACACCGTCGTGCAGGACGCCGGCACAATGCGCGACGCCGCGCAGCGTGTGGCCCTCGGCCAGCGCGGCACGCACCAGGTCCGCGGCCACGTCGAGGTCCGCGATGTCCCCTTGGACCACCGCGACGGATGTCCCCCGTTCCCGCAGTTCCGCCAGGACGGCCTCCGCCTCGGGCCCCGGGACGCGGCGTCCGTTGAGGACGATGCGCCCGGCACCCTGCTCGGCGAGCCGGCCGGCTGTGGCCAAGCCCAGTCCCGTCAGGCCTCCGGTGATGACGTATGCGCCGTCGGGGCGGGTGAAAGCCACGGTGTCGTTGCGCTGCCCGCTGAGCTCTGCGCGGGCGAGATGCGCGGTGAGGCGCGTGCCGGCCCTCCAGGCGATCTCGTCCGCGTCGCTGCCCGCGAGGAGTTCGCGGGCGAGGTCGTCGATTGCTCCGGGCTGCTTGTCGATGTCGACCAGCGAGGCCCGCAGCTGGGGGTGTTCGAGCGCAAGAACCCGGACGAGTCCACGCAGGCAGGCGAGCGACGGCGTCCCTGGTTCCCCGGACCCCGTAGCCTGTGCCAGCACGGTGACCATCCACAGGCGTGGCGGTTGCCGGTGCGTTGCACTGGCCAGGCGACGCGCCAGCTGTGCCGCCCTGTGCAGTGACCGCGTGTCGTCGTCCTGTTCTTCCTGTTGGAAGAACAGGACCACCGCGCTCTGGCCGTCCTGTGGGCTCTCCAGCCAGGCGTCAAGTACGGCGTCGCAGGCGTCGTCCCGGGCATCCGTCGCCGTGACGTCGGTACCGCCGGCTTCCAGGGCTGCCGAGAGAGAGGCCGTGGCGTCCGATTCATCGCTGATGAGCAGGACACGCCGCAGACCCAGCGATGGCAGGGGAACAGTGGACTTCTCCCACTGGATATCGTACGTGCACGTCTCGAGGGACCGCGGCACTTCGTGGCGCTCGACGGGCCGCAACTGAACGAACCGGGCGACGATCTCGCTCGTGTCGCCCTGTGCAGAGACGTGCCACTGGTCGACGTCCGTTTCCGTCGGGTCGGCGCCGTCGGCGGGCGTGCAACTGATGTCATAGCCGGTGTCAAGGATGCCCGGCCCCTTGACGAGCAGGGACCCTATGCCGACTGGGACGCTGTGTGCGGTGGCTTGGACGGTCCGGTTCCGGTCCGCCGGCGTGACCGCAGCGCTCTGCGCCTCCAGCATCGCGGTCAGGAGGCGTGCGTAGGACGGTCGGTGAGGGGACCTGGAGTCCTCGAGGATGAAGTGCCGGGTGAGTGTCGGCTTCGATTCCTGCTCGGGGTGAGGCTCGTCCTGGGGTCCGGGGGCGCGGGTGACACGGGCCGAGGCGTAGCAATGCCAGACGGTCTCGGCGCCACGGGCGTGGAGGCTGATGGTTCCGTGTGTTCCGGAGTCCGGTTCCCACACCGTGGTCAGGGGGGTACTGCTGGAGACGGCGAGCCACCGGTGGATCTGCAGGTCCTCGATGCCGAGGTGGGTGATGCCCTCCCGAGCCCATAGGTCCAGAGCGGCTTCGATCATCAGCTCCGCGGCCTCGGCAAGGGTCAGCACCGCTCTGCCGTGGACCGTGCCGCGAGTGCCGTGCCAGTTCGAACCGATGTCTCCCTGCCACAGCACGGCGCCGGTTCTCGGGTCGTCGGTGCGCACCCCCAGCAGGGGATCGCCGCCGGTTTCGGTCGATCGGGCGGAGCGGGGGAACCAGAACCGTTCATGCCGCCAGGCGGGCGTGGGCAGTGCGGTGCGTGCACCGGCGGGCCACAGTCCGGGGTTCAGCGGGACGCCGGCGAAGTGGAGTCGTGCCAACGCGACTCGTACCTGGACGGTGTCGTCGGTGTTCTTGCGGAGGGTCGGAAGGACCAGCGCCTGGTCCCCCGCCGGGGTGGCCTCAAGGCTCTCCGCGAGGGGGACGACGACGATGGGGTGGGGTGAAATCTCCAGGAACAGGGTGTGACCGTCCTCGACTGCCGCTGTCACCGCCTGTTGCAGAAGCACCGGGCGGCGGGTGTTGGCGCACCAGTAGCCCCCATCGGCTGCCGCGCTTGCACGGGGATCATCAAGGACTGTGCTGTACCAGGGTGTGGTCGGTGGGCGCGGGCACAGGTCGGCAAGGTCCTCGCTCAGTGGTGCCAGGATGGGATCGACCAAGGCAGTATGAGTGGCTCCGCCCAGTTCGAACAGTCGGGCGAGCTGGTCCTGATCGGTCAGCTCGTCCACCAGGTCGCGCACCGCTTGGGCCGGGCCGGCCACCGTGCAGCGTCGGGGCGAGGAGTGAACGGCGACCTCGACACCGGGAAAGCGACTGAGCACGGCCGTCCGGGACTCTTCGGGCAGCTCCACCGCGGCCATCGCGCCTGCCCGGCCGGCTTCGAGGACGGCAAGGTGGGCCGACCGGCGGACGATGACGCGCACTCCGTCTCGGTCGTCGAGAGCACCGGCGACCACGGCGGCTGCGACCTCGCCCATCGAGTGTCCGATGACGGCGGCGGGTTCCACGCCGTGGGCCTGCATGGTCCGCGCCAGGGCCAGTTGGATTCCGAAGATCAGCGGCTGGATCCGGTCCGCTGTCTTGGTCAGATCGGCCATGAGCATATCGGTCAGGGAGAAACCGGTCTCCGCGAGGAAGAGCGGGTCGAGCTCGGATACGTGGGAGGCGAAGACGGCGTCGTCGGTCAACAGGCGCCGCCCCATGCCTTCCCACTGTGAGCCGTAACCGGAGAAGACGAAGACCGGTCGCTGCGCTGCGAACGACGGGGCCGCTCGTGCGTCCGTGCACGCGGGCACCACGCCGGGTGCCGTCTCGCCCTGGGCCAGTGCGGCCAGCCCGGCAGCCGCATCGGCGTGGGTCCGTGCGACGACGGCGGCGCAGGACGGGCCGCGGCGGTGCGAGGCGAGCGTGTGGGCGATGTCGGTGAGGGCGGGCGCGTCGTCGGCTGCAACCCATTGCGACAGGCTCGCGGCCACGTCGGCGAGCCGGTCCGAGGAACGGGCCGACACCACCAGGATGTGCGGGTCGCCGGCCTCCTCGTCGTCGGCGTGAGGGGGATGCGCGCAGGTCGGGGGCGCCTGCTCCAGCACGGCGTGAGCGTTCGTACCGCCGAAGCCGAAGGCCGACACACCGGCGCGCGCCAGGCGGTCTCCGGCGGTGGGCCATACGGTCGGTTCGGTGACCACGCGCAAACCCAACTCGGCGAAGTCGATGTGAGGGTTGGGGTTGTGGAAGTGCAGGCTGGCCGGGATGCGGCCGTGATGCAGGGCCAGCGCTGTCTTGATCAGGCCGACAATGCCGGCCGCACCTTCGAGATGGCCCAGATTGCTTTTGACCGATCCGATCAGCAGTGGCCGGTCGGGCTGCCTGCCACGTCCGACGACCGCCCCGAGCGCGGTGCCCTCGATGGGGTCTCCCAGGAGGGTGCCGGTCCCGTGTGCCTCGACGTAATCGATGTCGGTCGCGCTGATGTTTGCGTCGCGCAGGGCGTCGCGCAGCAGCGCTTCCTGCGCCGCCGGATTGGGTGCCATGAGACCTGCCGAGCGGCCGTCCTGGTTCACGGCGGTGCCCCTGATGACGGCGAGCACCCTGTCGCCGTCGCGGCGGGCGTCGGCGAGCCGCTTGAGCACGACGACGCCGCAGCCCTCACCGCGAGTGAATCCGTCCGCCGCGGCGTCGAAGGGTTTGCACCTGCCGTCCGCGGCCAGTGCGCCGGCTTGGTCGAACGTGGCCGTGACCGCCGGGGACAGGAGGAGGTTGACGCCTGCGGCCAGTGCCGTGTCGCACTCCCTGCTGCGCAGACTGCGGCAAGCCAGGTGCACTGCCACCAGAGACGACGAACAGGCAGTGTCGACGGTGATGCTGGGGCCCCGCAGGTCGAGCAGGTAGGAGACGCGGTTGGCGGCGATGCTGCCGGCGGCTCCGGTGCCGGTCCACGCGGTGAGCCGTGTGGGGTCCGAGGTGGTCAGATGCCCGTATTCGAGGGCGCTCAGGCCGACGAAGACGCCGGTGGATGTGCTCTGCAGGGCGGGGGCGGGTACGCCCGCATGGTCCAGTGCTTCGCAGACGACTTCGAGCAGCAGCCGTTGCTGGGGATCCATGACTTCGGCCTCGTGAGGGGTGATGCCGAAGAACTTGGCGTCGAAACCCTCGATGTCGTCGAGAAAGCCACCCCACTGCGTGGTGGATTCCATGAGGGCGGTGGCCTCGGGTGCCGTTCCGGCGAAGTCCGGCCAGCGTTTCTCGGGCACCTGGCCGACCGCGTCCATGCCCGCCATCAGCTGCTCCCAGAACGCGTCCGGCCCGTGCACGTTGCCGGGCAGGCGGCACCCGATGCCGACGACGGCGATGGCGCCGTCGTCGGTGCGGGCGGTGGCCGCCGTCTCATCCGGCGTGCAGGGCTGCCGGTCCGACTCCACGGCATCGGTTCGGGCGGTGTTCGTCAGGGCGGCAACGAGTTGTCCGATGGTGGGGTACTCCCACAGCAGCGTGGTGGACAGCGATCGGTCGAGGATCTTCTCCAGTTCGCCGGTCAGTCCGACGGCGTCGCGGGAGGTGAGGCCGTACTCCGCGAGTGGCCGGCCGTCGTCGAGTTGTTCCGGTGAGATGCCGCTGATGTCTGAGACCAACTGCAGCAGTGCACTCCGCAGATCGGCAGCGCCAGATGCGGAGCGGCCGTCCGTGATGGAGGCGGTGGCCTCGACGTTGTCCTCGACCGCCTCCTCGTGTTCATCTGGATGGTTCATGCGACGCTGGTCTCTTTCTGCACGAGCGTGTCGGAGGCCCAGGTACCCCGGAGGTAGCGCTCGCGGCAAGCGCTGCGGGCGACCTTCCCGCTGGTGGTGTGCGGTACGCTGCCGGGCGGGGCGAGGACGAAGTCGTGCATGGAGATGGCGTGACCGGTGGACACCGCCGCACGTACCGCGCGTGTCACCTCGTCCCGGACCTTGTGAGGTTCCGCGAGGTCACGGGCGTGCTCGGCTACGACGATCAGGCGTTCCCCGTCGTCGGTGGAGACGGAGAACGTCGCGGTGTGATGACGGCGGATCGCCGGGTGGGCGTTCTCGACGGTGTGCTCGATGTCCTGCGGATAATGATTGGTCCCGTCGATGATCACGAGATCCTTGAGGCGACCGGTGATGTAGAGGTGGTTGTCGTACCACACCCCGAGGTCTCCTGTGCGCAACCAGTGCTGCGTCCCCTGGCCCGGGTTGTCACCGTGAAGGGTGGCGCGGAAGGTCGTCTCGCTCTGTTCCGGCCTCCCCCAGTAGCCGCGTCCGACGTTGGGGCCGCTCAACCAGATCTCGCCCACACACCCGTCCTCCAACCGGACGAGGCTGACCGGGTCGACGATGACGGCCTCCTGGTCGGTGGGCCGTCCACAGCCGACCAGGCGGCTCACTGCCTGGCCTTCGGTGCCCTCGGCCGGCCGGGCGGTGCCGGCTGCCAGCGCGTCGCGGTCGAAGGAGGTGACGGTCGGTTCCTCACCGGCCGATGAGGCAGATACGAATACTGTCGCCTCAGCCAGCCCGTAGGACGGACGCATCACCGTGGGAACCGCACCGACTGAGGCGAAGGCCTGCTGGAACCGCAGGAGCGTCTGCTCCGCGATGGGCTCACTGCCGTTGATCATGGCGGTCACCGATCCCAGCGACAGCGTTGCGCGCTCCTCCTCGGTGACGCGGCGCACACAGTAGTCGTACGCGAAGTTGGGGGCGGCGGTGAGCGCACGCGGGTGTTTGCTGAGCAGTTGCAGCCACCGAACGGGCTGCTGAACGAAGGCCAGCGGATCCATGAACACGGAGTGGACGTTGCCGACGACGGGAAGCACGATCGCCAGCACGAGCCCCATGTCGTGGTACAGGGGGAGCCAGCCGACGGTGCAGTTGCGCCCGGCTTGGATGCCGTACGCCTTCTGCGCCTGGCGTGCATTGGCGCAGACGTTGGCATGGGTGATCTCCACGCCGGACGGCATGCGGGTGGAGCCCGAGGTGTACTGCAGGTAGGCGCAGTCCTGGGGGCGGGGATGAGGATATTCACCGTCCGCGCATTCGGCCCACGCCGTCGAACTCGAGAGCAGGTCCTCCTCGGTGGTCACACGCACGCGGAGGCCGTCCTGGTCGGCGATGAACTTCTCCGCGGCCGGAAGCGAGTCGGAGTCGGTGAGAGCGAGCACCGGGTCGGCGTCGGCGAGCGCGGCGGCCAGTTTCTCCGCATGGCCCGGCAGAGTCGGCGGGAACAGGGGAACGGCGATCGCACCAGCGCACGTGGCCGCGAGGAAGCCGACGACGTAGTCCAGGTTCTGCGGCCCCACGAGGGCCACCCGCTCACCGACCGCACCGCCGTGCCGCAGTACCGCCGCGAGGGTACGGACCCTTTTCTCCAGTTCGCGCCACGTCAGAGAGACGGGGACTCCTTCGCGAACGGCACTGAAGTCCACGAAAGTAAACGCGTTTTCGGCGGGGGCCCGCTCCGCGGCCCGGCTGAGATGATGGCTGATCGTGTCTTCCATGGCTTTCAGCATAAATTCACCGAACCTTCGTTCTCGACAGGCAGCGGGACCCCCCGGCCGTCAGTCAATCCGGAGAATTGACGACAGACGTCGACGCTCGCCATCCATCCCCAATGCATGATGGCAGCGATGGTGATCATCCCTACATATAGGGGCACCGCGGATGCGGCGCCACTCCGGGAGTCCCGTCCGGGTGACCCACCGGAAAACGAGCGGCGTTTTTGGCACACCAGATACCGCAATCAGGGCGCCACGCAGTCGCGCCCGCCATACCCACGGGGCAGAGTACGAAGAAGGGCCCGCGGAACGTGGCCGCCCTTTACCACTGTCGGCGCTACTCAAGGCAGGTATCGTGAGCCGACTACGTGTCCTCGCCCTCCTCGTGGCCGTACTGGTGCCGTCCTTCATGACCGCCTTGGACAACACTGTCGTCAATGTGACACTGCCTCAGATCCAGGCTGTACTCGCATTGAGTGAAGCCGATCTCAAATGGGTGGCGGCCATTTACCCTCTCGCTCTTGCGAGCCTCCTCCTGCTGGGCGGGCATCTGTCGGACACCGTCGGGCGGCATACCACTCTGTCGCTCGGTGTCGCACTCTTCACCGTCGCATCGGCCGGGTGCAGTGCGGCGTCCTCCGGGATGATGCTGATCGCCTGCCGGGGGCTGCAGGGAGCGGGCGCTGCGCTGATCCTGCCGGCCTCGCTGGCGGTCCAGTCGCACGATCTGCCGCCTCGAGTGCGCAATGCCGCCTTCAGTGCCACCACTGCCACGTTGGCGTCAGCGCTGGCTTGCGGCCCTGTGGTCTCTGGTGTCATGACACAACACTTGGGCTGGGAGTCCGTTTTCGCCATGAACCTGCCGCTGGGTTGCGTGAGTCTCCTCGTCGGCCTTCTCGTCCCCCGGCCCAAGCGCTCGACCCACGCCACGTCACCGGCCTCCGCCACACTCTCGCTGCGCGTCATCACGTTGGCCTGTTGCTCGCTGGCAGCCCTTGCCTACTGCTTGATCGAAGGGCCTGAACACGGCTTCGGCGCCGTTCCTGTCGCCGCGTCAGGGGGCGTCGTCGTCGCATCGGCCGTCGGCCTGTGGTGCGAACTGACATCGCGCCGGAACACCGTGCTGCGCCCCCTCTTCCGACAACGCCCTTTCGTCGGCGGAATCATTACCCAACTGCTGTGGGGCCTGAGCGTGAGCGGAGTCTATTTCTTCACGTCCCGATTTCTGCAGAACGGCCTCGGCCTCGCACCCACACCGGCCGGACTTACATTCATGCCGGTGGCCCTTTCCCTGATCGTCACCATCCCTTTCATTACGCGTATGGCGCGCCGCTGGGGAGAAGGCCGCATCTCCGCTGCGGGCCTGCTCCTGGTCGGCCTGGGGTTGCTGATGGTCACGCTGGGCAGTTCGGGAGGAAAACTCGTCGACATCCTTCCCGGACTTTCAGTTCTCGGTTTCGGCTCCGCGCTGGCCGTTCCGCTGACCACGCGCGCTCTGGAATCCTCACCGGATCACCTTTCCGGAATCGCGGCCGGATTGTTCAGCGCCGCCCGCGAGGCGTCCGGAGTCGTCGGAATCGGCCTGGTGGGCGCCATCGTGTCGTTCGTGGAACATGCCGCAGTCGCCGCCGGGGCCGATGACTCGGGTGCCTTTCTCTCCGGCTACCAAGCCGGTCTGTGTTTCGCTGCGGCGCTGGTCGCGGCGGGAGCTCCCGTCGCATTGTGGGCGCTGCGACACCGCAGGGGCACACCGGAAGGCGACAGGGGCGCTTCCACATGCACCGCGAAGCCAGGGCCGTGACGCAGCCCGGTCGGTCACGGACTCGCCCGGCGGCAGCGGTCGGCATGCAGGTGGACAGGGACATGCTGCCGCGGCTGGTCCGACGCATGGGCGGGCTCCTGCCGGGTTCACGTCCTGATGTCCCGCGACTGCTCCCATCCGGTAACGGCGTGGTGCAGTGCGTGGGGTCTGCCGCGCCTCTTACGGTGCGGTGCCGCGACTTTTCATACACGGAATGGCGTTCACGGCTGTCTTGACCCAGCAGCACGCTTCGTGGCAAGTGGATACGGAAATTGACCGTCAGCCGACGCCGGCCGACGCCGGCTGACGGATCCAACCCCTCATCGCGGGGGGCCCATCGTGGCAGCCCGCCGGTCAGCGGCCGGCACGAAGCCGGCGCGCTGAAGCCCGGACCGTCACTCCCCCGGAGAGGATGGGCAGCCCACCGTTGGATGGAACCGTTATCCACCGGAGCGGCATATGGCAGCAACACCTGCCTGACGACCAGCACCCGGACGGCCTAATGTAATGTGATAAAAATGCTCGCCCGAGTGTCCCGGGTACACGGAGACCAGACGGCTCGATCGAGTCGATCGCGCATTCTGTGTGACAGTAGGGATTTCGTGCATCGAGTCGGGGAGCTCGGCAATCCAGGAGCGAAAATACGCTGGCGCCGCGGTTATGTGTCGGCAGTCCGAGCAGCGAGGGCTGGGCGGGGGGACGGTTTCCGGCCATGGATTTGATCAGACCGGGCGGCTCCGGCTCGGCCGCGCAACTGACGGCGTGCTCCGGATAAAGCGCCGGAGTTCCGCCCGCGCGGCTCGTCGTGCAGGCGCGTCCGCTGCCGCGAAATCGTAGGCGCCCTTTCGGATACGCGACCTTTCCATGGTGTGAGAACCCCGACTCTTCCGGTGTCTCCCTGACGTACTGCTGCCTCTGGCGCGTCAAGGCGCATGCATATCGGACCGGCCCGTCGGCTCCTCCGTCCCTTCTCTCAACTCGCTTGATGACAGCCGAGTCAGGTGATTTCCTGCCCACCGGAGCGAGGGCACCGCACCCGTCAACACAGTGCTCACCTTCGACCGATTTGACGTGGTCAACACGTGATGCCCTACTCCGATCGGGTGACGTAGGCGTCCTTCTCTTGATGTGCCGCTCGTCCTTGCCGCATTACTGGAATACGAACCGGCGGGCTGCCCATCCCTTTCCGGGGATGTGGCTGCTACCCGTCCGGGTCGTCACTCCCAGCACGCGCAGTGCGCGGCGATCAGGTCGAGTTCGCTTTTCCAAGCAGCCAACTCCCGGGCAATGGGAAACAACCGTTCCCGCCGGCGTCGCAGCCAATGAGTGCACACGTCATGTCTTCAAGGGAGTGCCAGCATGTTCCGTTCTCGTCTTGCCGCCGCCACCGCCACCGCCACCATGGCGGCGGGCGCCATCGTCGGCATCGCCCCTCTGGCCACGGCGGCCCCCGCCGCCGCGGCCGTCTCATCCTGTGTCGCGGACCTGCAGTCCGCACAGACGGCCAACAACGCCGCCATCGCGGCCGACACCGCCAGCAACCCCGCAGGCGCACGCACCCACAACCTGGCCACCGCCACGTACCTGGTGGCTGCGATGGGCGACTGCCAGGGGCAGCCACAGGTGGTGGGGTCCAACATCCTCACGGCCAGCGCGACCAACGCGATCGCCCTCCTGCAGAACCTGTTCGGCAATGCGAATGCCGCCCTGGGCTCTGAGCAGGCGACCGCTTCGGCGATCAGCCAGGCGCTGGCCAACGCAACCTGACCGGTACACGGGCGGGTGGCCTCTGCGGCAACGCCCCCTGCCCCCGCACGTCCCGGCGTAAGCCGGGACGTGCCGCCCGCCGGGACCATCGCGCCCCGCCCTCACCCCGGCGGGCGGTACGCGGGCTGGGCACTCGCCGTCGGCGGCGAGTGCCCAGCCCATCCGGCGGCACACAGATCTTCTCCCCGCGTCCGCGGTACATGACTGCCCGCGAGATACCCGCTTGCGACCAAGGGCCATCGCTCTGTTCACGTCTGGCAGGTCATCATGTCGGTTTCCGCCTTCATCAACTCTCTGTGCAGATCCCTTTCCATGGCATCCCGGTGCTTTCTCCCTCCGTCTTCTTCCTTCCCCTCACTCAAGAGGGAACGAAGTCGCCGGACGTCGACGGGGAAGGAACACCGAGCACCGCAGGAAGGGCCGAGAAAGTGCCACATTCCGTTCGAGTAATGCTTTCCGGGGGCCCGGACTGGGTCACGGTTCCCGTCCTGTGGGAAGTCACTTCCCTGGAAACCGAACCCAAAGTGAAGATCCTGTGCGGCAACGCATACGAACACTTCGAGTTCTCGGGCTCGTACTCCGTTCACGGGGAGGAGCAGTTACCCGTCTACCGCTGGTGCCGTCGCACCTATGTGGCCGAATAGCCCACCGGCTGATCCTCAGGGGAATATCAATGATCGACTCACTGTCATGCGCGGGTGCCTCGTGAGGCGGCGCACCGGCGCACGCGCACGGGACGCGGTCGTCACCGGAATCGGACTGTGTCTTCCAGGCCTGAAAAATCCGGTGTTCACCGCCGACGACCTCTGGCAGGTCGCCTCCACCGGAAAGTGCTGCCTCGTCAAGAAGGGTGTCTACTACGGCAGCGTCAACCTCTCGCAAGCAGCGTTCGAGGAACGTGTACCGGGCATCCCGGAGTTCTTCGCACGTCACTACACCGACGCCCATCGCTTCGGGCTGGTGTCGCTCGGGCAGGCGTGCCTGGACGCCGGCCTCGAAGTGCAGCGCGACCTCGAAGAGGCCGCCGTCCTGGTGGGCCGGGGCGGAGTGGATGCCAACATCGACAGCTACCTCGCCGTGCTGCGGGCCGATCCGGCGACCTATCCCGTCGCCGAGGCACTGGAGATGTTCGTCGCGGCGGAGCAGTCCGTCACCCCGTCGGACGTCGCCCTGGTCCAAGGGGCGCTCACCCGGTCGAGGGGTGCCAATTTCACGGTGTCGTGCGGCTGCGCATCCTCGGCCCTCCAGGTCGGCAACGCCCTGAGAATGATCACCACTGGTGAGACCGACATGGCCGTGGTGACCGGAGTCGACGTCTTCAGCATCACGATGATCCGCAACATCCAGCGACTGCTGAGCGGAGCCCAGCACGCGTACGACGCCATGCGCGCCGAGGACATGCCCAGCCTCCTGCCGTCGTTCGACGCTCTCATGCGTCCGTACGACAGACGCGCCGACTGCATCAACCACGGCGAAGGATCCGCGACGATCGTCATCGAGAGCCGGGAGCATGCCTTCGGACGAGATGTTCGCCTTTACGGCCAGATCCTGGCGCAGGTCACCACACGGGACGGGCTCTCCAGCCCGCTGGCCTGTGATGAGACCGGGAAAGCACTGGTGTCCGCAGTGCGACAGTGCCTCGGTGACACCTGGGAGATCGGTCAGGTGCCGTACATCCACGGGGGCAGCGACGGCAATGCGGTCGTCACGGCGTTCGAGGCGAATGCCGTCAGGGAGCTGTACGGCTCCGCGTCACGCGACCTCCTGATGTCCTCGCAGGAGGGGTGCTTCGGGCACAACGGTGCTCCAGCCGGCTGTCTCGGGGTGGCAGAGACCCTGTTGATGATGCGGAACGGCCAAGTGTGTCCGACTGCCAATTGCGAGGAGCCGGCCGACCATCTGACCTTCGACCCGGTCCCGGGGACGGTGCCCCGTCCCCTCGACTTCGATTACGCATTCACCTTCAACTACCAGGTCGGCGGGGTGAAAAGCGCCATCCTGCTGGGCGGCCCGGACGTCTGATGCCACGCCCCTCACCGTCGCCCGGACTCGCTCACGGGAGCCCGCGGACGTGCGCGGAGGCCCTGTGCGTCCGCACGTGCCGACTCCGGAGCGCCGAGCCCGCCGCCGCATGGCCCGACCCGGGCCCCGCCCCTCCGGGCGCAGCCCGCGCTCCTCCCATCTCCCAGCGACAAGGAGATTTCCGTGGCCAACGACAAGCACGGCCCTCGTCCGGTGAGCGCGCCCATCGCCGTCATCGGCATGGGCTGCCGCCTCCCCGGAGACGTCGACTCCCCTGCGGCGTTCTGGCGCCTGCTGGTGGAGGAGCGTGACGCAGTCGGCGCTCCGCCTCCCGGCCGGGAGGCGGACGACCTCGGGCGCGGGTCGCTCGGCAATCCGCAACCCGCCCTGTACCGTGGCGGTTATCTGAAGGACGTCTCGCGGTTCGACGCGGACTTCTTCGGAGTCGCGGGTCGCGAGGCCGACGTTCTCGACCCCCAGCACCGGCTGCTGCTGGAGGTCGTCTGGGAGGCCCTGGAACACGCCGGGCTGCCCCGTGACCAGCTCGCCGACTCCCCGACCGGCGTCTTCACGGGGCTGAGTTACAACGACTACATGGACCGACTGGCTGGGCGGCCAGAAGAACTCGAAGGCTCCATCCTGACGAACGGCCACTGTGTCGCCGCAGGCCGGATCTCCTACCTCCTCGGTCTGCACGGCCCCAGTATCGCTCTCGACACCGCGTGCTCGTCCTCCCTGGTCGCCTTCCACCTGGCCTGCGACGCGCTGCACCGCGAGGAGTGCGACCTTGCCATCGCCGCCGGTGTCACTCTCATGCTCGCCCCCCGCATCACCCGCTCCTTCGCCCGGATGGGCATGCTCTCCCCGACCGGACGCTGCCACACCTTCGACGCTGCGGCGGACGGATTCGTCCGCGGTGAGGGCTGCGGCGTGGTCGTCCTCAAGCGCCTGTCCGAGGCCCGCAGGGACGGCGACCGCATCCTCGCAGTCGTCCGCGGGTCCGCGGTGAACCAGGACGGCCGCTCCGACGGCCTCGCCGCCCCCTCTGCCGCCGCCCAGCAGGCCCTCTACCGCGCCGCGCTCAGCCGAGCCGATGTCGACCCGGCCCGGATCTCACTGATCGAAACCCACGGCACGGGCACCCCCGTGGGCGACCCCGTGGAGTTCGCAAGTCTGGCCGCCGTGTACGGCCCTGGTCTCTCACCGTGCGCCCTCGGCTCGGTCAAGACCAACCTCGGCCACCTGGAGCCCGCCGCCGGAATCACCGGGCTGATCAAGACCGTCCTGTGTCTGCAGCGCGGAGTCATCCCTCCCAATCTGCATTTCACCCGCTGGAACCCGGCCATCGCCGCTGACGCGACCCGCCTGTTCATCCCGCTCCACAGCACCCCCTGGCCCCACAGGGAACCCGTCAGGCTGGCGGCCGTGTCCTCGTTCGGTTTCTCCGGCACCAACGCCCACGTGATCCTGCAGGAGCCACCGCATCCCGCCCGGAGGACCGGCCTGCCCGCCCCCCGCCGCCCCCGGACGGTACCGCCCGAGGTGATCCTGGTCGGGGCCGGATCCCACCGGGCTCTGCCGGAGGCCGCCCGCCGACTGGCCGACTGGCTGGACACAGACGGCGCGAACGTCCCGCTCCGGGACATCGCCCACACCCTGGCGCTGCGCCGCAGTCCCGGCCGGGGACGCCTCGCGGTCGTCGCCCGTTCCCGTACCGAGACCGCCGAAATGCTCCGGCTGTTCGCCGACGGCCTGCCGACGCCGGCCCTCGTGTCCGGCACGGCCGATGTCACCGCCCCTCGTCGTCCGGTGTGGGTGTTCTCCGGACACGGCTCCCAGTGGGCCGGCATGGGCCGCCAACTCCTGGCCACGGACAAGGCCTTCGACAAGGCTCTGACCAGGACGGACGCTCTCATTCGTCAGGAGGCGGGCTTCTCTGTCCTGGACATGGTCCGAGCCGGCGAGCCCGTCACCGGATGCCGACGGGTCCAACCGGTCCTGTTCGCCCTGCAGATCGCCCTGGCCGCAGCATGGCAGGCACACGGGGTCCAGCCCGCCGCTGTGATCGGCCACTCCATGGGAGAGGTCGCAGCCGCGGTCGTGGCCGGAGCCCTCAGCCTCGCCGACGGCGTCCGCGTCATCTGTCGTCGCTCGGCACTGCTGGAGCGGATCGCCGGGACCGGCGCCATGGCTTCCATCGGCCTGGACCGGGCCGCGGTGGAAGCCACCCTTGCCGACGCCGGTGCCGACGCGGTGTCCGTGGCTGTCCTGGCCGCGCCCGACACCACCGTCATCTCCGGCGATGCCGATCAGATCACCCGTCTGATCAGCCGGTGGGACGAGCGCGGAATCCCCGCCGTACCCATCGCGGTGGACGTCGCGTCGCACAGCCCTCACGTCGACCCGCTGCTGACCCATCTGCGCCAGGACCTCTCCGGCCTCGCCCCTCGCCCGCCCCACATCCCTTTCTACTCCACCGTGACCGAGGACCCGAGGGAGAACCCCCTCCTCGACGCCGCGTACTGGTGCGACAACCTGCGCCGGCCGGTTCGGTTCCACCCCGCCGTGGCTGCCGCCGCCCAGGACAGGCACCAGGTCTACATCGAGATCTCACCCCACCCCGTGGTCATCCAGTCCCTGACGGACAGCCTGACCCAGTTGGTCCCCACCGCCGTCGTCCTGCCCACTCTGCGTCGTGCGCAGGACGAAGTCACCACCTTCCGGACCCAGCTCGCCGCCCTCCACTGCAACGGCGGCACCGTCGACTGGACACCCCTGAACCGCGACGGCCTGCTGGCCGACGTGCCCACCACCACCTTCGACCGCACGCGGCACTGGGCGTCAGGCCGGGAGTCACCGGCCGACGACGGGGCTCTGCCCGGCCGGCACACCGAGGTCGCCGGCGCCCCGGTCCGCCACAGCTGGCACGCAGCCGCCCTCATCCGGCACCTGCCCTGGCTCGACGACCACCGCGTCCACGGCACCCCTGTCCTGCCGGGCGCCGGTTTCTGCGCCGTGCTCCACACCACGGCCCGTACCGCGCTGACCGGAGCCGCGCCCGACGCTGACGGTGCCGCCTGCGACGTCGACCTCGTCGACATCGCCTTCCACGACCTGCTGCCCCTGCACGACGACACGGAACTGAGCAGCACCGTCACGCACACCGGCGGCGGACAGGCAACCTGCGAGATCCACGCCCGTACCCCGGGCGGCTCATGGCAACTGCATGCCTCGGCCATCGCCCGCCGCACGCTCGCGTCCCCCGAGACCCGTGCCGCCTCCGTCTCCGGCCTGCACCGCAGACACCCCGTCTCTCTTGACCCGGGCCAGCTCTATGCCGGGCTGCGCGCCTGTGGACTGGAACACGGCCCCGCCTTCAGCGGCATCACCGAACTGTGGGCCACGAAGCAACGGGAGAGCTTCTGGGCCCGCATCGAAGTGCCGCCACTTGCCCTCACCCCGTCCGCCCCCCTGAGCGTCCACCCCGTACTCCTCGATCTGTGTCTGCAACTGCTGGTCGCGGGAGCGGGCCGGCAGAGCACCCCCGCACCGATCCTCCCGGTCGGGGTCGGCGCCCTCCGCGTTCTCGGCGACCCTGCACGAGCCGTGCACGCTCACGCGTTGATCACCGAGAACAGCGACGCGACGCTCGCCGGCCACGTCCGCGCCCTGGACGCCCGTGGCCGTCCGGTCCTCGTCCTCGACGACGTGCGTTTCCTGCGCGGGACACCTGCCGGAGAAACCCCCGTCGACCACTGGTTCATGGAACTCGGCTGGCACCGCGTCCCGCGGGCTCGCACCGAACAGCTCCCGCCCGGGAACTGGCTCATCCTCGGTGAGGGGGACGGCCGGGCCGAACGCCTCGCCGGCTTTCTGCGTTCCGCCTGCGCCCGGGTCGAGGTGCGGGAGATTCCTCTGGACTCGCGGGAACTCACCTCCCTGGCCGAGACCTTCGCCCGGCATCTGGCTGCCGGAATCGAACCCTGGCGCGCCGTCGTGCTGCTGTGCGGCGCGCCCTCCGCGGACAGCGCCGACCCCACCCAGGGCGCGCAGCAACGCGCGCGGCGGCTGCTCGCCCTGGCTCAGGCCGCCGACGAACACCGCGGAACATGGCGCCTTTACGCGGCCACCCAGCACGCGTACGCCGTCACGGCGGACGAAGCCGGTCACCCCGCCCATGCCACCGTACGCGGCGTGGCACGTGTCCTGGCGGTCGAGCAGCCCCGTATGCGTCCCACCCTCGTGGACACCGACCCCGACGAACACGGGCTGCACGCGCTGACCGCCGAGCTCCTCGCCGACGCGCCCGAGGACGAGGTCGCACTACGCGGTGACATCCGATATGTCGCACGCATCGACCGAGCTCCCGTCACACCCGCCGAAAGCACGGCCCGGACCACCCGAACGGTCCGGTTCGGACACGACGGATTCCGCCTCCGCGTCGGACGGCTCGGAGACCTCGACAGCCTCGAACCGGCCGCGGTCGACCGTCGCCGACCCGGCGAGGGCGAGGTCGAAGTACGCGTCCAGGCGGCGGGCGTCAACTTCCGTGATGTCCTGACCTCCCTGGGCATGCTCGGCTCCGATCCTGCCACGCCCTGCCGCATCGGTTTCGAGTGCGCGGGCGTGGTCAGTGCCGTGGGACCCGGTGCGGACCACCTCCGTGAGGGCGACGCCGTGCTCGCCGTTCAGCTGGAGGGCGGCGCCTTCGCCTCCTTCGTCACCCTCCCCGCCACCAGCGTCACCCCCATGCCCCAAGGTTTCACGCCCGCGACGGCGGCAGGGCTGCCCACGGCCTACCTCACGGCCTGGTACGCCCTGCGGCATGTCGCACGACTCGCTCCCGGCGAACGCGTGCTGATCCACGCCGCGACCGGAGGAACCGGCCGGGCCGCGATCGCGGTCGCCCGTCTCCTGCGGGCGGACGTCCTGGCGACGGCCGGCACGGAGGAGAAACGGCGCCAGTTGCGCGGGATGGGAGTTCGCTGCGTCATGGACTCCCGCACCTTGGACTTCGCCGAACAGACCCGTCGGGCCACCGACGGCCAAGGAGTCGACGTCGTCCTCAACTCGCTGGCCGGACCCGCCGTCCGCGCCGGACTCGAAAGCCTGCGTCCGTTCGGCCGCTTCGTCGAACTCGGCGTACGCGACATCATGGCCGACGCAGCTCTCAAGCTGGGCCCACTGCGCCACAACATCACCTTCAGCACGGTCGACCTCATCGAACTGCAGCAACGCCGGCCGGAGCTGTTCACCACGGTGTTGCGCGAGGTCATGGACCACATCGCCGCAGGAAGACTGAAACCGCTGCTGTGCACCGAGTACCCGCTCGACCGCGCGGCCGACGCCTTTCGGTTGATGGCCCGTGCCGGACACACCGGCAAGATCGTGCTGACTGTTCCCGACCGGGGAGAGACCACCGCCGTGGTGCCGGACGGCCCGCCCGTGGTGCACAGCGACGGCGCTTACATCATCACCGGGGGACTGGGAGGTCTGGGCATGGCCACCGCGTGCTGGCTGGCTGAGCAGGGCGCGGGCCGCATCGTCCTCAACGGCCGTCGGCCCCCGTCGCTGGACACCGCTCGCGTCATCAACGACCTGGGCGCCGACACGACGGTCGTGCTGGGCGACATCTCGCAGCACGGCACCTCGGAACGGCTGGTCGAGGCTGCCACCAAGGGGGGCGTACCACTGCGCGGCGTGGTGCACTGCGCCATGGTTCTCGACGACGCCGCGTTGACCACCGTCCGCGAGTACCAGCTCAGGCGCGTCTGGGCGCCCAAGGTCACCGGCGCGTGGCACCTCCACCGGGCCACGGCAGACCAGCCACTGGACTGGTTCGTCGTCTACTCCTCGATGAGTTCCCTGCTGGGCAACGCCGGTCAGGGAACGTACGCGGCGGCCAACGCCTGGCTCGACGCCTTCGCCACCTGGCGCACGCGCAACGGCCTGCCCACGCTGGCCGTCGACTGGGGCCCGTGGGGAGAAACGGGGCAGGCCGTCGACTTCGCCGAGCGCGGATACGAGACGATTCCCACCCGCAAGGGCTTGGAAGCGCTTCACTGCCTCCTCACCCACCACAGGGTCCAGACCGCCGTGATCCCCGGCAGGCCACAGACCTGGATCCCTCGCGCAGCCTCGGATTCCAGCCTGTTCGCTCTCCTCGCACCGGATGGCGTCCGCGCGGAGCAGAAGGAGACCGGGACCGGCTGCGCGGACATCCGCGCCCGCGTCGAGGCTCTGCCGCCAGGCACCGCGCGCCAGACCGCCCTGGAGAACTACCTGGCAGAGCACATTCGGACGACCCTGCGCACCGGCAGCACCACCCTCGACCCGCACACCCCCCTGAAGTCCCTCGGTTTCGACTCGCTCCTCGCCACCGAGCTGCGGATCCACCTCGACGCCGACCTCGCCGTCCGCCTCCCGAGCAACTTCGTCTGGCAGCACCCGACCATCGCCTCCCTGGCCGCTGCCCTGGCCGTGCACATGGGTCTGACGCAACAGGAGGACGTGTCACCTTCCGGAACTTGACCACCGCATCGGCCAGATCCCGTGTCCCGGTTGTGTCCCGCTCTCGTCGAGCAGCGGGACACAACCGTGTGGGCGCCGGCGGCGCGGTTCCGACACGGCTTCCCTGCACTCCACGGGGCACGTCATCAAAACCAGACGGCGCGTACGCCGGTGGCGCAACTCGACGACTTATGACAACGCGCTCGACCATACGGGTGACAGTCGCAGGAACGTCTTGCCCGCGGTTCGCCCGTATGGCGTACTTGAGGCAGTGAACCGGTGGGCCGCCCATCCCACAGCCGGGAGATCGCGGTAAGGGCGGTGTCCGCCGGTCTTTCCTTGTCGACACAAGGAACCACTTCCATGTGGGCGCCGGCCAAGCAGCAAGGCCCTCCCGTGCACACCTTCCGGGGATCATCGCTGCCTCAGCACACGCTTCGCCGGCGGTGCGTCGGTGCGACTCCGCCAACCGGGTGGTCCGGTTCAGCTCAGGTCTGTCCTCTGTCCCTGCTCTGCCAGCGAGGAGTCCGTCCATGCCCATCTCTCCGAATCAAGGATCCACAGGCGGTGGCACGTTGGTGACCATCACCGGTACGAACCTGTCCGGCACCACCGCGGTGACGTTCGGCACCAAGGCAGCCACCAACGTCACCAATGTCTCGGCGACCCAGGTCACGGCCGTGTCGCCCTCGGGCAGCGGCGAGGTCGGGGTGACCGTGAAGACCGCGGGCGGCACGAGCAACCCTGTGCCCTTCTACTACATCGGCGCTCCGTTCAAGTCGTCGCTCACTCCGGCCTCGGGTGCGCTGGCCGGCGGCAACACGGTCACCATCAACGGTGTGGGACTGGCGACCGCGACCAGTGTGGGCTTCGGCACGGCGACAGCCACGCCGACGGTCGTCTCGGACACCCAGATCACCGTCGCGGTTCCGGCCGGCACGGCGGCAGGTCCCGTCGGGGTGACCGTGACCACCGCGGGAGGAACCAACAACGGGCTGTCGTACACGTACATCGACGTGCCCACCATCACCTCCGTCGCCCCGTCCTCCGGGCCGACGTCCGGCGGTACCGGTGTGACGATCACCGGTACCAACCTCGACTCCACCGGATCGGTCACCTTCGGCGGCGTCGTGGCACCGTTCTCCGTGGTGAGCGCCACCACGCTGTCGGCGGTGACTCCGCCGGGTACCGCGGGTGCGGTGGACGTGGTGGTGACCAACCCGGCCGGCGCCGCGACCGACACCGGCGCCTTCACCTACGTGGCGTCTCCCGGTATCTGACCGTCGTCCACGCTGCCGCCCGGTCCACCACCGGGCGGCACTGTCGCGCTCCCGCGCAGAGGGCCGATGGCTCATCCGGCCTGCCGTCCGTCGACATCGGTCCAGGGCGCATGCCCTGACCTCAGCCGCCGTGCACCGCATGCGGTTGGTCACCCCGATCCGCACCGCCATCCGCGCAGACCCGGGTTCTGCCCAGGCTGCTCTAGGAGCATCCTCATGCCTCCCACACTCAGTACCGTCAATCCCTCGCAAGGGCCCACGACCGGGGGCACGACCGTCACCCTCACCGGCTCCGGACTCACCGGCGCGACCGCCGTGCGCTTCGGCAGCACGCCCGCCGCCTCCTACACGGTCAACTCGTCCACCCAGATCACCGCGGTCAGCCCGGCCGGAGCCGCGGGCGCCGTGGCAGTGACGGTCACCAGCCCGACCGGCACCAGCAACGCGGTGACCTTCACCTACGTCGCGGCTGCCGTACCGGTGATCACCGGCGTGGCGCCCACCAGCGGTCCGACCTCAGGCGGCACCAGCGTCACCATCACCGGAACCGGGTTCACCGGCGCCACGGCGGTGAACTTCGGCGCAACGCCGGCGGCGTCGTTCACGGTCATCTCAGCCGGCCAGATCACCGCCGTGACTCCTCCCGGCAGCCCCGGCGGTGCCGCGGTGACGGTCACCACGCCAGGGGGGACCAGCTCGGCTTCCGCGAACGCCTACTTCTTCTACGCCGCACCTCCGGTGCTGAACGCCGCCAGCCCTGCCCAAGGCCCGACTGCCGGGGGGACGTTGGTCACGCTGACCGGAAGCAGCCTGCTCAACGCCGGCGCCGTCCTCTTCGGCTCCACGAACGCGACCTCCTTCACGGTTGTGTCGTCGACACAGATCACGGTCACAGCACCACCCGGCACGGGCAGTTCACCGATCACGGTGATCACACCGGGTGGCACGAGCAACCCCGTCGGCTTCGCGTACGTCGCCCCGCCCACCCTGGCCGGTCTGGCGCCCAACAGCGGCCCGACGTCCGCGGGCACGGTGGTCACCCTCACCGGTGCCAATCTGGCCACCGCCACCACGGTCGCCTTCGGCACCGTGCCTGTCGCCTTCACCGTGGTCTCCGACACCCAGGTCACAGCCGTCGCGCCCGCTGGGGCCGCGGGGCCGGTCACCGTCACGGTCACCACAACGGGCGGCACCAGTGCGGGTCTGACGTACACCCGTGTCGCCACGCCCGGCATCTGACGCCTGTGCGGCCTGCTGACCCAACCGGGTTGCTTGTGCACATTGCCTGCTCACACCGCGGCATAGATCACCGTAGCGCAAAGATCCGCAGCCCTGTGACCCAGCGGACCCGTTGATCGACACAAGGAGCCGAACCAGTGAGCATCCCCACGCGCAGAGGAAAACTGGTCATCGCGACGGCGCTGACCGCCGTGCTCGGGTTGGCCACGCCCGCCGAGGCCGTGGCATCCAGCACCACCGTCGTGGCAGCGCCGCAATCCACCACAGTGGGCACACCCGTGCAACTGACAGCGACGGTGACCTGTACCGGTGATCCCAGCGGCGGTCTGGGGATGACGTTCTTCGACGGCGGCAACCTGCTCGACACCGTGCCCGTGGCGGCCGACGGCCAGGCCACCTACACCACCACATTCAGCACCGTCGGCCCGCACACCATCACCGCGGCATACAACGGCAACGGCGCGTGCGACGCCTCCAACGGCACCACGACCGTCCAGGTCGCGACCACCCCCACCCAGCCCCCTGGGCTCTGCCTGCTCACCTGCGGCGGGTTGATCGGCTTCAACGTCGGCGACATCAACAACACCGTCATCATCTCACCGCGCAAGCACGGGCACTGGGCACCGCCCATGCGGTAGGCCGCGGGCACACTGCGGCAAGTCCCTGGCGCCGTGGCGGACGCGGCCCGCGTCTGCCTGGCCTTTGACACCGAGTACCACCGGTCGGACGCCACCGAGCGTGACCTGCTGGAGATCCCGGCGGCGTACGCCGGCCTGAAAGAGCCCACCCAGCACGGCACGGACGAACCCACTGTCCGCTTGCGGGACTTCATGATGCGCCTGGGAGGCGAGCAGGGAGCCTGACGCCCCGGAGTTCGTCAGCTTCGCCCCGGCCCTGGTCGGCACGATCTACGGCATGAACTTCCGGGAGATTCCGGAGCTGCACCGGGCACTCGGATACCCCTTCGAGGCCCTGCCGGATGTCATCGGCGCCCTGTACTGATCTCCTTTCACGGCCGTGCAGCGACGGCCCCGGCACCCACGTCGGTCCCGTCCGGCCCCGCGCCAGGGCCGGACGGCCTCCTCCCCCGGCATCTCCGCACGGCCAGGATCGGCTTGCGCATCAGGAGAAGGGGAGGTGTGGCATGGCGGACACGGAGGCGTTACTTGCCTCTGCGGTGGGACCGCGGCACGTGCTGACGGGCGTGGCGGTCCCGCGCGAGTACGCCGGTGACGAGTCACTGTCAGCTGTACGGCAGGCGCCCGCCTATCTGGTACGGCCCGCGGCCACCGGTGAGGTCGCGGACGTGCTGCGGATCGCGGCCGAGGCCCGGCTCCCGGTCACCGCGCGCGGCTCGGGAACCGGGATGTCGGGCGCATGCGTACCGTGAGCCGGCCATCGCGACCGCGGATCCGGTGAAGGCGTTCAGCGTCGGCCGAGCACGGCGGGCGGCGGGGCCGAGGCGCCCGGTCACGTCACTTGTGGGGCACGACGGCCACCGGGCAGCCGACATGGTGGATCGCGGCGTGGGTGACCGGGCCGGTGCGCGGGCCCACGGGGCGCTCGGTCAGCCGATGGCCGACGACGAGCAGGCTCGCTCCGCCGGCGGCCCGGACCAGCACGGTCGAGGCCTTGTCCTCGGCCACGGTCTCCAGCACCGCGACGTCGGGGTACTTGTCGCGCCACACGCGCAGCACGGCCTTGAGGAAGCCCAGCCACTCCTCCGCCTGGGCCGGCTCGTCCACCAGGCCGATGTCTCCGGAGCCGAGACCGAGCGGACCCGGCGGATGCCAGGCGTGCACGGCGCGCAGCCGGGCATGCCGCATGCGGGCCGCCTCGAAAGCGAACTCGATGACCTCGTCGCAGGCGTCGGCGACGTCGACCGCGAGGACGACGTCCCGGTAGCCGGTGTCCGTCGAGGCGTCGCCGTCGGGCGCCGGGAGGTGTTCGTCCGCCGCGTCCTCGTCCGCCCGGATCAGCACGACGGGACAGGTGGCCTCGGCGACCACGCCCAGAGCGACCGAGCCGACCAGGAACCCGGTGAAGCCGCTCAGCCCGCGCGAGCCCAGCACCAGCAGCTCCGCCCGCCCGGCCTCCTCGACCAGGGCAGGGACGACAGGCCCCTCCACGACCTCGTTCTGGAGCCGGACGTCGGGGCATGCGGCCCGCACCCGCTCCTCCGCCCGCCGCACAGACCGCCGGGCCAGATGGCGCCCCGCGGCGGCGTCCGCGCCGTCCTGCCGGCGTGGACGCCAGTCCCAGACATGCACCAGACGCAGCGGCAGGCCGCGCCGCCCGGCCTCCCGTGCCGCCCACGCGGCGGCGGTCAGACTCTGCGCGGACCCGTCGACTCCGGCGACGACGTACGGCACCATGACGACACCTCCTGGTAAGGGGTTTCTCCCGGTACCAGCGTCACGCGGCGAACGTGCCGCGAGCAGGGGCCGCCAGGGCCTCACCGGGGGCCGACCGGCCCGGGTACGAGCCGCTGCGCCCCCAGGGCACCGCATCAGGCACGCCGGCTCGGCCGGCATGCTCCGGCCGGCCCCGGGAGCCATCGAAGTCCCGGTACGGGAGGGCGTGGTGACGCTCTCGGGTCAGTTGGAGCGGCGCGGTGAGATTCCCGTCGCGGTGGCACGGCACGCCGGCCGGACGGTGCCGTCGAGGGTCGACCGCCTCACCCGACGGCTCGACGACAGGCGGCTGCTCCCCGCCGAGCAGGCCGTGCACGGCGCGGCGGACGACTGGCTGCGCGAACGGTGACCGTGCCTTCCCCCTCCACAGCGCCGAAAGGGCCCGGCACCTCCCGCTCCAGGCGGGCGGTGCCGGGCCTCCTCGGATTCAGTGGTGTACGGGGATCCGTCGGTCTTCGCGCACCCGCGGGTGCGGGGTCCGTGGCGTGGTGCCGTGCGACCGGTGACCGCGCAGCCCGGCGGTGAGCCTGTCGAACAGCGCGGTGAACACTGCGGTGAGGATCGCCGTCATGGCCAGCGCCAGCACCAGCAGGACCGTGAAGCGCTCCCAGAACTCCGTCGTGAGACTCGTGCCCACTGTCCTCGCCCTCCCTCGTCGGGGTCGTTCCCCTCACTGAGAGCCAACTCCGTCGGTGCCGCGGGCGCTTGAGCCGAGCGGCCCGTACCCCGGCACGGACCGTCCCCGTCCCGGGGGCCAACCGGCCCAGGACCGCCCGGTACCTCACCGCGCACCGCCGGTCCGCTCTCATGGCGGCCGCCTTCACCGTCTCCTGGACGGGGGCCGATCGGCACTGGTGGCACACGACAGCGGTGGGGGGGGGCGGCGACCGGCGGGGGCGCCGCCCCCCCCCCCCCCCCGCCCCCCCCCCCCCCCCCCCCCCCCCCGCCGGGGTGGTGGTGGTGGGCGCCGGGTCCACCGGGGCCGGGGCCGCGGT
>NZ_JBFAXI010000062.1:0-19602 GCF_040680735.1 Streptomyces sp. NPDC051987
AGCAACTACGACTCCGCCGCTGGTCAGGACACCCTCAAGTGAACTTCTCCTCGGGGCATCGGACGTCGCGCCAGTTCTAGTTCAACTAAGCCAGGCATGGGACCGATCGTGCTCTCACCAGCGAGTTCGGCGGGTACGGCGGGGCCGTGAGCCGCCCCGGGGCGGCTCAGGCCTGCGAGACCGGCTGCCACTCGTCGACGAGGAGGCCGAGCAGCACCTCGTCCTTGAACTCGCCCAACACCCAGGCGGAGGAGCGCAGTACGCCCTCACGGACGAAGCCGTTGCGTTCGGCGGCGCGCAGCATCGCGGGGTTGTCGGCCAGCGTCTCGATCTGCAGCCGTCGCAGGCCGAGCACGACGAAGCCGTAGTGGCACAGGACCGCGACCACGTCGGTGCCGTAGCCCTTGCCGCGGGCGGCGGGCAGCAGCCTCAGCCCGATGTGCGCGACCCGGTTGTGGGTGTCGATGTCCCACAGCGTGGCGCCGCCGACCAGCGTGCCGCCCGCCAGCTCGACCACGGCGAACCTGACCGCCTGTTCGTCGCTGTCGTCCAGCGAGAGCCTCGGGTCCGTCGAGCCGGGCGAGACCGGCCGCCATGGCCGGCTGTCGGCCCGCGAGGAGCCGGCCACGTCGTTCCAGAGTTCGGCCCGCAGGACCGGGATGTCCTCCTCGCGCCGGGCCCGCAGCCCGACCATGTCACCTCGCAGCATGCGAGCTTCCTATCCGGCCGGTCCGCGCGGCCGCAAACCAATATGCGGCCGCCCCGGGCCGGGCGCCGGAACGTCGTGGCCCGTCATCTGACGCGCCATCAGCTCTCGTTATAGTGAACAGTGGCCGTGGGGCCGGCGGGACCGGGCGGGTCGGAGGCAGCGCGATGACGGAGAGTCTGGGCGGGTCGGCGGAGGCGGGGCCGCGGGTGACGGTGCGGGATCTCGGCGGGGGCGTACGGTCCGTCGCCGTGCCCATACCGGACAACCCGCTCGGGTACACGCTGGTGTACGTGCTGGACACCGACCGCGGGCCCGTCCTGGTCGACACCGGGTGGGACGATCCCGGGTCGTGGGACGTGCTGGCGGCGGGACTGACGGCGTGCGGCACGGGCGTCGGCGAGGTGCACGGCATCGTCATCACCCACCACCATCCCGACCACCACGGGCTGTCGGGGAAGGTGCGCGAGGCGTCCGGGGCCTGGATCGCGATGCACGCGGCCGACGCGGCGATCGTGCGGCGGGCCCGGGAGACCCGGCCGGAGCGGTGGTTCACGTACATGGCGGCGAAGCTGACGGCCGCCGGGGCACCGGAGGAGCACGTGGCCCCGTTGCGCGGCGGACCCCGGCGCCGAAGCGCCCCGCCCGGCCTGGCCCCCGCCCTCCCCGACCGGGAGATCCTCCCCGGCGAGCTGCTCGACCTCCCGGGCCGCCGGCTGCGTGCCGTCTGGACGCCCGGCCACACGCCCGGCCATGTCTGCCTGCACCTGGAGGAGGAGCATCCGGCCCGGCTGCCCGGCCAAGGCCGCCTGTTCTCCGGCGACCACCTGCTCCCCGAGATCACCCCGCACATCGGCCTCTACGAGGATCCCGACGACGCGACCGTCACCGACCCCCTCGGCGACTACCTCGACTCCCTGGAACGCGTCGGCCGCCTCGCCCCCGCCGAGGTGCTCCCGGCCCACCAGCACACCTTCACCGACGCGCCGGGGCGGGTCCGCGAGCTGCTGGCCCACCACGAGGAACGCCTCGCCGGACTGCTCTCGCTCCTCCAGCAGCCGCTCACCCCCTGGCAGTTGGCGGTGCGGATGGAGTGGAACCGGCCCTGGGAGCAGATCCCCTACGGTTCGCGGAACATCGCCGTCTCGGAGGCCGAGGCCCATCTGCGGCGCCTGGTGAAGCAGGGGCGGGCGGAGGCGGTGACGGGGAGCGAGCCGCTCACGTACGTGGCCGTGTGAGCCTCGCGCGACCGGCATCCGCGGGACCGACGTCCGCGCGACCGACACCCGCGCGGCTGTCGTCCGCGGGGCCGTCGCCCGCCCGCACGACATCCGCGGGACCGAAGCCGACCCGGCCGGCATCCGCGGTGCCTTCCCGTCCCGCCGAATTTCGTTCGCCGGGTGGCGCTCCCGGCTGCTAGACAGACGCATGGACCCTCTGGAACGGCTGCTCGCCGAACGCGCCTGCGAGCGTCTCGTCGTCGACTTCGTCCGCCGGCTCGACCTCGGCGAACCGTCCTCCGTGGCGGACCTGTTCACCGAGGACGGGTGGTGGGAGTGGCCGCCGCCCGGGGACGGGCGGCGGGCCGAGGGGCGGGCGGCGCTCGCCGCCTACTTCGGCTCCCGGCCGCCGGGCCGGCTCTCCCGGCGCGTGATGTCGAACATCCTCGTCACGGTGACGGGACCGGACACGGCGGCCGCGACCTCGTACTTCCAGACGTACCGGGTCGACGGTCACGACGGCGCGACGGTGCCGGCCGGGCCGCCCGTGCAGGTCGGGCACTACGAGGACCGCTTCCGGTGCGTGGACGGCGGCTGGCTGCTGGCGTCCCGGACGCTGGTGCTGCCGTTCGGCGGGCCGACCCCGACGGCGGGCGGCTGAACCACCCGCGCCCCGGGCTCAGTTGACGGCCTGCTCGGCGGTGATGAGCATCTCCGCCAGGTCGGCGAGGGTGGCCAGCTGCCGGGCGTTCATCTGCGGGGCGCGGGCGGCCAGGCGGACCAGACCGCTCTCGCGGAGCCGGGAGAGCGGGTCGGCCTGGGCCTCCAGGCCCTGCAGCACCGGCTGGAGCGCCTCGTGCAGCGCCTCGGGCTCGTCGGCGGTGAAGAAGCCGGCCGGCAGACCGAAGAACCGCCGCAGCCGGTCGGTGTGTTCGAGGCTCGGCAGACCGCTCTTGCGCCACTCGCTCAGCCACTGCCTGCTGGTCCCGGCGATCGCCGCGAGCTCGCCCAGCGAGTACCGCTTCCCGTCGGGACGGCGTCGGTGCTCGCGGATGAAGTCGAGGCGCTGCCGCACCCGTTCGGCGAGCCCCGTCTCGGGCACCGACCCGCCGGCGAGGAGTTCGGCGACGACCCCGGCCGGGACCCCGGTGCGGTAGGACAGGTCGGCCACGTCCAGCACCTCGGACAGCCGCCCCGGCCGTCCGGTCAGCTCCCCGAGCCGTCGCAGTACGGCGGTCAGCGGGGCATGGGCGTCACTCACCAAAGTCCCCCCTGGACACGCGTGGTCGGCCGATCGGCCGAGCAGACGCGAGGCTATCCAATCACCGGTCCCACCCACCAGACATGACAAGGACCACTGCGCAAGAAGGCAGGGATCGTTGACATGTGACAGACCGACAGGAAAGGATCACGGCACCAGGCCACGGTCGAACCGAACCGTCCCTGGTGCCGCCCGTGGGGGAGCGGCATCCGGGGCGACCAGCCGCCCGCCTCCTCCCCAGAAGGTGAGGCGAACCGATGCCGCAGCCCGTCCTGCTCCTCGGTGCCGGCCGCCGGCGCGCGTACGACGAGTTCGCGCTGGCGCGTGTCGCCGCGGTCCGCCCGGTGCTGCTCGTGGACGCCGCGCCGCCCGCCTGGGCGCAGCCGTTCCTGGCCGGTCACCTCGCGGCGGACCCCGGCAAGGGCGGTGCCACGGCCTCGGCGGTGGTGCGGTTCGCGGCCCGGCACCGGGTCCGCGGCGTGCTGACCCACTCGGGCGCGTACGCGCTCGCCGCCGCCAGGATCGCCGGGCAGTTGGGGCTGCCCGGCCCCTCCCTCGCCGCGGTCGCCGCCTGCGGTGACCCGCCGGCGCTGCGCGCGCTGCTCGCCGCCCGCACGGTGCCCACCGACGACCCGGACGGTCCCGGTGACCCGGGCGGCCCCGGCGCGTCCCGTGTCTCGGCCGAGACGGTCGTCCTCGACGGCGAGATCCGCATCGCCGCCATCACCCGTACGACCCTGGGCCCGGCGCCCGCGCGGCAGCCGCTCCGGCACGCCGTGCACGCCCACGACGGCCTGCTGCACAACCGTTTCCTGCGCCTGGCCGTCGACCGCACCGTGCACGCCCTCGGTGTCGACCGGGGTGTCCTGCACATCGGCCTCACCCTGACCGACCGCGGCCCCCGGGTCACCGACGTCGCCCCGCAGCTGCCGGGCGATCTGATCCCGCTCCTGGTCCGGCGGGCCACCGGCGTCGATCTCGCGCAGGTTGCGGCCGCCCTGGCCACCGGCGAGGTGCCCGACACGACGCCCACCCGGCAGCGGGCGGCGGCGGTCCAGTTCGCCTACCCCGCCGCCACCGGGCGCCTCGAACGCCTGGACCTCTCCCCCGACGCCGTCCACGAGCCCGGCGCCGACCGCATGCTGCTCACCCGGCACACCGGCGACCGGGTCACCGCCGGCCCGCACGCCACCGTCGCCGACCGGCTGGCCCTGTGGGTGGCGGTCGGCGAGACCCCGTCCGACTGCGACGACGCGCTGCGCCGCATGGCCCGCCACCTCTCGGCGGACATCGCACCGCTCGCGAACGCGGCCTAGGAACACGCGAACCCGGCCGGGGAACCCGGGCACGACAGCGACACGCCGCAGCAGGGCCCAGGCGTCCTAAGGTGGCGCCATGACCCAGCACCCGACGCCCGTCGAGGCCTTCGAACCCCCCTACTACGTAGCCGTCTTCGCCTCGGTGAAGACCGAGGACCAGAGCGGCTACGGCGAGACCAGCGCACGTATGGAGGAGCTGGTGAAGGACATCCCGGGGTATCTGGGGATGGACCACGCGCAGACCCCCGGCGGGCTGGGCATCACCGTCGGGTACTTCCGGGACGCCGACGCCCTCACCCGGTGGCGGACCGACACCGAGCACCGCGCGGCGCAGAAGCGTGGGCGGGCCGAGTGGTACGAGAGCTACACCCTGCACGTGGCGAAGGTGGAGCGAAGCCACGGCTTCACACGCGGGTAGTCCCGCGCCCCGACACCGGGAAGCGACCGCCCGGACCAACTCCCCCGCGCCCCCCAGGACGTCGGTCCGGTCGGTGACCCGGGGCCCACGTCGGCCGAACGCCGCGGCCCGAGCGGGCTCCCCGTCATGGCATGACCGTAACGAAAGGGTCCCGCTGCCTCGCTCCGCACAGCCCCCTCTCAGGGGCGCGGCGGCGGCCGGTAAGGTAGCCGGGTCGTCATCACCCGTACGGGGGGAAGCCGGTGCAATTCCGGCGCTGACCCGCAACCGTGAGCCACAACCCACCTGTGGCGAGCCGGACCGCCCCACGCGGGACGTTGATCGGCTCAGGTGCGCCGGCACCCGTCGTCGCACGGCACCGTCGAGGTTTACGGAGCCGAGCCGCCGGGGTGTCCCGCGCTGCCCGGCTCCCCGCAGGGAGAGGCACCCGCCGACCATGACCGTCCTCCGCCGCACCGCAGGGGTGCTGGCCGCCACCGCCGTGATCGGTACCGCCACACCCGCGACGACCGCGCTGGCCGCCGGCACCCCGTCGCCGTCCGCGTCCGCGGTCCGGCCGTCCGGGCTGTACGGCAGCTCCGACCCCCGGTACGACGGCGTCTGGCGGCAGTCGCTCGCCCTGCTGGCCCAGCGTGCGACCGGGGTCACCCCGGCCGCGAAGGCGGTGGACTGGCTGGCCGGGCAGC
Source organism: Streptomyces sp. NPDC051987 (assembly GCF_040680735.1). Lineage (NCBI taxonomy): Bacteria > Bacillati > Actinomycetota > Actinomycetes > Kitasatosporales > Streptomycetaceae > Streptomyces > Streptomyces sp. NPDC051987. The sequence goes on from NZ_JBFAXI010000062.1 coordinate 5,611, forward strand.
AGTGCGCCGACGGCGCGTTCGCGGCGTTCCGCGCCGACCCCACGGCGGCCTGCGACACCAAGGTGACGGTCGACACCAACAGCACGGCGGCCGCCATACAGGCGCTGAAGTCGGTCGGCGGCCACGACGCCGCCGCGGCCAAGGCCGCGACCTGGCTCAAGTCGGTGCAGAACAAGGACGGCGGCTGGGGCTACACCCCGGGCTCGCCCAGCGACACCAACTCCACGGGCGTGGTGATCGGCGCGCTCGCGGCGGCCGGTGCGAGCGCGGACAGGTCGCCGTACGACCTGCTCGCCAAGTGGTCGGTGCCCTGCGGCCAGGACGGCGGCGGCGCCCTCGCCTACCAGCCGGACAAGCAGGGAAAGCTGGCCGCCAACGCGGACGCGACCGCGGCCGGGGTGCTCGCCGCCCTCGGCAAGGGCTTCGTGACGACGGCCGGGAAGGCGCCGGCGGCGGACCCCGCCTGCGTCGGCGCCGCCAAGGCCCTCACCCCGGCGGAGGTGGCCCGCAACGGCGCCGCGTACCTCGCGGACGCCATGTCCCGGACCGGCCACCTCGTCTCCGCGCTGCCCGGCGCCAAGACGCAGCCGGACTACGGCAACACCGCCGACGCGGTCGTCGCCCTGGCCGCGCAGGGCTGGACGGAGCCGGCGCGGAAGCCGTACGCCTGGCTGGCGGCGCACGCCGTGCCGTGGGCCGAGCAGAGCGGGCCCGCGGCCTGGGCCGAGCTGATCCTCGCCGCGCACGCGATGGGCGCGGACCCCCGTGACTTCGGCGGGACGAACCTGGTGACGGCGCTGAACTCGACGGGACCGGCCCCGCGGGCGGCTGCCGCGGAGCACGCCGGGGAGAAGCAGGACAAGAAGTCCGGTACCGGCGTGTGGTGGATCGTCGGTACCGGTCTCGTCGCCGGCATCGGCATCGGCTTCCTGTTCAGCGGGCGGCGGAAGCAGCGGCAGCTGTGACCGCGGCCCGCCGTGCCGTGCTGCTGCTCCTGGCCGCGCTGACGCTGTGCGCGGCGGTCGCGGGGCCGGCGGCGGCCACCGGCTACCGCTACTGGTCCTTCTGGGAGCGGGACGGCGCACGCTGGACGTACGCCACGCAGGGCCCCTCGACGGCGCGGCCCGCCGACGGCGCGGTCGAGGGTTTCCGCTTTGCGGTGAGCGAGGACTCCTCGGACGCGTCGCGGCCGCGCGGCACGGCGGACTTCGGGACGATCTGTGCGCGGACGCCGGCCGTCGGGGGCCACAAGCGGGTGGGACTGGTCCTGGACTTCGGCACGACGGCGGACGCGCCCTCGGGGGAACGGCCGCCCGCGCGCCGGACGGCCTGCGCGGTGGTGTCCGCCGACGCGACGGCGGCGGAGGCACTGGCCGCGGTGGCGAAGCCGCTGCGGTACGACACGAACGCGTTGCTCTGTGCCATCGGGGGGTATCCGCAGCGGGGCTGCGGTGAGGAGGTGGCCGCGGGGACGGGGGCGGGGGCCGGGGGCCGGGCCTCGGACAGCGGGCCGTCACTGGGCCTGCTGGCGGGCGCGGGAGTCGTGGCGCTCCTGGCCGCGGGGGCCTTCTGGCAGACACGGCGGCAGAAGAATGCGTGAGCGCCACGGCGCGGGCCGACGGGAGCCGGTCGCGCAGTTCCCCGCGGGCCGGTGGGGGCTTGTCGCGCCCACGCGGCGGCAGCCGCACACCGGGCACGGCCCCGCGCCCCTTACGGGGCGCCCCCTGACCGCCGACAGCAGCGACACCCCGAGCCGGTGGAACCTCCTCGCACCCACGCGGCGGCAGCCGGACGCCGGACACAGCCCCGCGCCCCTTACGGGGCGCGCCCTGACCGCCGACAGCGGCGGCGCCCCGAGTCGGTGGAGCCTCCTCGCGTCCGCGCGGCGGCAGCCGCCGCGCGGGGCGGCGTCGCTGCCTTCGCGTCGGCTCCGGCGCAGCCGCACCGTGCACCCCGGCGCCTGGTGGCTCTGGTCCCTCTCGCTGGGGGTCGCCGCGTCGCGGACCAGCAACCCCCTTCTGCTCGCCCTGCTCGTCACGGTCACCGCCTACGTCGTGGCGGTCTGCCGGAGCCGTTCCGCGCCCTGGTCCCGCTCCTACGCCGCCTTCGCCAAGCTCGCCCTCGGCGTCCTCCTCGTCCGCCTCGTCTTCACCGTCGTCCTCGGCTCCCCCGTCCCCGGCGCGCACACCCTCGTCACCCTCCCCGAAGTGCCGCTCCCCCACTGGGCGCAGGGCATCCGCCTCGGCGGCCGGGTGACGGCCGAGGCCCTCGTCTTCGCCCTGTACGACGGCCTCAGGATCGCCACCCTCCTCGTCTGCGTCGGCGCCGCGAACGCGCTCGCCAGTCCGGCCCGGCTGCTCAAGTCCCTCCCCGGCGCCCTGTACGAGCTGGGCGTGGCCGCCGTCGTCGCCCTCACCTTCGCGCCGCACCTGGTGGCGGACGTGCAGCGGCTGCGGGCCGCCCGGCGGCTGCGCGGCCGCCCCGACTCCGGTCTGCGCGGCCTGCTGCAGGTCGGACTCCCGGTGCTGGAGGGCGCGTTGGAGCGTTCGGTCGCCCTCGCCGCCGCCATGGACGCGCGCGGATACGGCCGCGCCGCCGACGTCCCGGCCCGGGTCCGCCGTACGACGGCCTGGCTCACCCTCGGCGGTCTGCTCGGCGTCTGCGCGGGAACGTACGGGCTGCTCGCCGCGGAGGGCGGCGGATACGGCCTGCCGGTGCTGCTGGCCGGGGTCGCCGCCGCGCTCGCGGGGCTGCGGCTCGGCGGCCGGCGTTCGCCGCGCACCCGGTACCGGCCCGACCCGTGGGACGCGCGGGCCTGGCTGGTGTCCGGCGCGGGCGCCGCCGTGGCCGCCCTGCTCACCCTGGCGTCGGTGCGCGATCCGGACGCCCTGCGTCCCGGGGTGGTACCGCTGGTCGCCCCCACGTTGCCCCTGTGGCCCGCGGCCGCCGTGCTGCTCGGTCTGCTGCCTGCCCTCGTCGTGCCGAAGGAGCCGTCGTGATCCGGTTCGAGGACGTCTCCGTCACGTACGAGGGCGCGGCCCGACCCGCCGTGCGGGGCGTCGACTTCGAGGTGCCCGAGGGTGAACTCGTCCTGCTGGTGGGCCCGTCCGGGACCGGGAAGTCGACGGTGCTGAACGCCGTGAGCGGGCTGGTGCCGCACTTCACCGGCGGCACCCTGCGCGGCCGGGTGACGGTCGCCGGCCGGGACACCCGTACCCACCGGCCGCGCGAACTCGCCGACGTCGTCGGCACGGTGGGCCAGGATCCGCTCGCCCACTTCGTGACCGACACGGTGGAGGACGAACTCGCTTACGGGATGGAGTCGTTGGGGATGTCCCCGGCCGTGATGCGGCGACGGGTGGAGGAGACCCTGGATCTGCTGGGGCTCGCCGAGCTGCGGGACCGGGCGATCGGCACGCTCTCGGGCGGGCAGCGGCAGCGGGTCGCCATCGGGTCGGTGCTCACCCCCCACCCCGCGGTCCTGGTGCTCGACGAGCCGACCTCCGCCCTGGACCCCGCCGCCGCCGAGGAGGTGCTGGCCGTGCTCCAGCGGCTGGTGCACGACCTGGGGACGACGGTGCTGCTGGCCGAGCACCGGCTGGAGCGGGTGGTGCAGTACGCCGACCGGGTCGTGCTGCTGCCGGGGGACGGGGCCGCGCCGGTCTGCGGGACGCCCGCCGAGGTGATGGCCGGGTCGCCGGTGTGTCCGCCGGTGGTGGAGCTGGGGCGGCTGGCCGGCTGGTCGCCGCTGCCGTTGACCGTGCGGGACGCCCGGCGGCGGGCGGCGGCGTCCGGGCTGCGGGACCGTCTCGCCGGGCGGGCCCCGGAGCGGCGGCCCGCGGCGGACCCCGCGGCCCACCCCGCGGCGGCCTCCGCGGCCGGCCCCGCCGCCTTCGCCGAGGTCCGTTCGCTGACCGTCCGCCGGGACCGGGTCGACGCGCTGCGGGGTGTCGATCTCGGTGTCGCCCCCGGCGAGACCGTCGCTCTCATGGGCCGCAACGGCGCCGGGAAGTCGACGCTGCTCGGCGCCCTGGTCGGGCTGGTCGAGCCGGGCTCCGGCACGGTGCGGGTCGGTGGCGCGGTCCCGCACCGCACCCGGCCGCGTGACCTCGTACGCCTGGTCGGGCTGGTCCCGCAGGAACCCCGTGACCTGCTGTACGCCGACACGGTGGGCGCCGAGTGCGCGGCCGCCGACCGGGACGCCGGGGCGGCGCCGGGGACCTGCCGCGGGCTGGTGTCCGGCCTGCTGCCCGGGGTCGCCGACGACACGCACCCCCGTGATCTCTCCGAGGGACAGCGGCTGGCTTTGGCACTCGCCGTCGTCCTCACCGCCCGGCCGCCGCTGCTGCTCCTCGACGAGCCGACCCGGGGCCTGGACTACGCGGCGAAGGCCCGGCTGGTGGGTGTGTTGCGCGGGCTGGCCGCCGACGGGCACGCGATCGTGCTGGCCACGCACGACGTGGAGCTGGCCGCGGAGCTCGCGCACCGGGTGGTGCTGCTGGCCGAGGGCGAGGTCATCGCGGACGGGCCGACCGACGACATCGTGGTCTCCTCGCCGTCCTTCGCCCCGCAGGTGACGAAGGTCCTCGCGCCCGAGCGGTGGCTGACCGTGGCCCAGGTTCGAAAGGCGCTGGCATGACCGGCCCGGTGCGGCTCGGCCCCCGTTCCCTCGCCGCCCTCCTCCTCGTCAGCGCCGTCGGGGTGGTCGCCGTCGGCTGGCCCTTCCTCGCGCCGCCCTCCTCCCGGATCGCCTCGCACGCCCAGGACGCGCCCTGGCTCTTCGCCGGCCTGCTGGCGCTGCTGGTCGCCGTGCTGGCGGCGGCGATCGCGGAGTCGGGGCTCGGTCCCAAGGCGGTCGCCATGCTGGGCGTGCTGGCGGCGACCGGGGCGGCGCTGCGGCCGGTGGGCGCCGGCACCGCCGGGATCGAGCCGATGTTCTTCCTGATGGTGCTGAGCGGGCGGGTGCTCGGGCCGGGCTTCGGGTTCACCCTGGGCTCGCTCACCATGTTCGCGTCGGCGCTGCTCACCGGCGGGGTGGGGCCGTGGCTGCCGTTCCAGATGCTGGCGATGGGCTGGTTCACGATGGGGGCCGGTCTGCTGCCCGGGCCCGAGCGGCTGCGCGGGCGGGGGGAACTCGCGCTGCTCGCGCTCTACGGTTTCGTGGCCGCGTTCGCCTACGGCACGGTCGTCGACCTGGCGGGCTGGCCGCTGCTGAGCGGCACCGCGTCGAACATCGCCTTCGACCCGGACGCGGGACCGGCCGCCAACCTGGCCCGTTTCCTCGCCTTCAGCCTGGCCACGGCCATGGGCTGGGACCTGGGACGGGCGGTGTGCACGGTCGTCCTCACCCTGCTCCTCGGTCCGGCGCTGCTGCGGGCGCTGCGCCGGGCCACCCGGCGGGCCGCCTTCGAGCCCGCGGTCACCTTCGACGAACCCGGGGTCACCTTCGACGGCCCCGGGGCGTGAGGCGTCGTACGCGCGCGGTGACGCGTTGGGTGAAGCACCCCACATGACGCACGTCACCTACGATCCGGAACAGTAGTCGGACTTTCCTTTATGTCCGCTTCGACACCCTCACTGACCTGCGGTTTGTGAGCCACGCCACTCGGCGGACGATCGCCGCCTATGCGACCTCCACTAGTAAAAGGGGTGATTGCGGGCATGTTTCCGGCCTGCTTCTCTGGACGACGTCGCCAGGCACCCCGGGCCCCCAACGGGCCGCGGCGCCGACGCACACGGACCGCGCCTCACGGGTGGTTCCGGAGCGCACGGCGACCCCCTGCCCCCGACGAACGAGGTTCTCCGTGTCCGTGTCCTTCATCCGCCGCGTCGCTTCCCCGAAGAAGGCCCTCACCACCGCCGCCGTGGCCGCTGCCGCCGCCGGCCTGGCCCTGACCGCGGCGCCCGCCCAGGCCGCCACCACGTCGGCCTCCTCCGCCCAGGCGATCGCGCACAAGATGATTCCGGACGCCGCGCAGTTCAACGCCTTCAGCAAGATCGTCTCGCACGAGAGCGGCTGGAACCCCTCCGCCACCAACTCCTCCTCCGGCGCCTACGGCCTGGTCCAGGCCCTGCCCGGCTCGAAGATGGCGTCCGCCGGTTCCGACTGGAAGACCAACCCGGCCACCCAGATCAAGTGGGGTCTGGACTACATGAACTCCCGCTACGGCAGCCCGACCGCCGCCTGGAGCTTCTGGCAGGCCAACGGCTGGTACTGAGCCGGCCGCCCCGCGCGCCCGTGCGCCACGGCACCCTCGCCCCCTCCTGTGGGGGCGGGGGTGCCGCCGTATGTCCGGACGTGGTGCACTGGGCCCGGAGCCACCAGTCCACCCGCCGGAGGAACGATGACGACGGCCGCCCCGCCCCGCGACCCCGAGGCCCGCGGCGTGCGGCTGGTGGCCGTGCTGCTGGCGCTGATGCTGGTGAGCGGCCTGATCGACGCCGTCAGCTACCTCGGACTGGGCCATGTCTTCACCGCCAACATGACCGGCAACCTGGTGATCCTCGGCTTCGCGGCCGCCGGGACGCCCGGCTTCTCGGTCCCCCACTCGGCGACCTCGCTGGCCGCCTTCATGCTGGGCGCGGCGGTGGGCGGCCGGGTCGCGGCCCGGTTCGGCGCCGGGTCCCGCCGCCGGTGGACGCGGGTGATCCTGGCCGTGGAGGCGGTCCTGCTGGCCGGTTCGGCCGCGGTCGCCTTCGCCGGGTCCGGCGCGACCGCGGCCGAGTACGCCCTGATCGGGCTGACCGCCTTCGCGATGGGCCTGCGCAACGCGAACGTCCGCAAGCTGGGCGTGCCCGACCTCACGGCGACCACGGTCCTCACCACCACGCTGACCGGACTGGTCTCCGAGTCCCGACTCGGCGACGGCAGCAGTGACCGCACCCCGCGCCGCGCGGCCGCGATCGCCGCGCTGGTGGCCGGCGCCGTCCTGGGGGCCTGGCTGATCCCGCACCACGGTCCGGGCCTCCCGCTGGCCGTCGCCGCGGCCGTGTCCGGGGTACTGGCGCTGGTCGCCTCGGGACGGGAGTGACGTCGCGCCCAGGGAGAGAACCGCGTCTCGGAGAGGACCGCGTCTCGCGGGGGACCATGTCTCGGGGAGGACCACGTCTCGGGGGAGGCAGGAACGGGGCGTGGGAAGGGGGGTGCTCCTGCCTCCCTCGGGACGGGCCGGCGGCGCCGGGAGCCGTCGGCCCGGGTCTCAGGAGGCGCTGACCTGGAGGTGCTTCACGCCGTTGATCCACGCCGAGCGCAGCCGGTCCGGGTCACTGACCAGGCGCAGGCCCGGCATCGCGTCGGCGATCGCGTTGAAGATCAGGTCGATCTCCAGGACGGCCAGGGACTTGCCGAGGCAGTAGTGCGGACCGCCGCCCCCGAAGCCGAGGTGGGGATTGGGGTCCCGGGTGATGTCGAAGGTGTCCGGGTCGCTGAAGACCTCGGGGTCGTGGTTGGCGGAGGCGTAGAAGACCCCGACCCGGTCCCCCTTGCGGATCAGCTTGCCGCCCAGTTCGGTGTCCTGGGTGGCGGTGCGCTGGAAGGAGTTGACCGGGGTGGCCCAGCGGACGATCTCCTCGGCGGCGGTCGCGGGGCGCTCGCGCTTGTAGAGGTCCCAGGCCTCGGGGTGGGTGAGGAACGCGTGCATGCCGTGGGTGATGGCGTTGCGGGTGGTCTCGTTGCCGGCCACCGCGAGCATCAGCACGAAGAAGCCGAACTCGTCGGAGTTGAGGTTCCCCTCGTCCTCCGCGGCGACCAGGGTGGAGACGATGTCCCTGGCCGGGCACTGCTTGCGGTCGGCCGCCATGTTCATCGCGTAGGCGATCAGCTCGGTGGCGGACTCGGCGCCCACCGCCTCGGTGATCGCGTACTCCGGGTCGTCGTACGCGATCATCTTGTTGGACCAGTCGAAGATCTTGGCCCGGTCGTCCTGCGGGATGCCGATCAGTTCCGCGATCGCCTGGAGGGGGAGCTCGCAGGCGACCTCGGTGACGAAGTCGAAGGGGCCGGTGTGCGCGCGGGCCGCCTCGACGATCGCACCCGCCCTGGTGCGCAGGCGCTCCTCCAGGGCGCGGATGGAGCGCGGGGTGAAGCCGCGCTGGATGATCTGGCGGACCCGGGTGTGCTCGGGCGGGTCCATGTTGAGCAGGATCAGCCGCTGGGCGTCGATGGCGTCCCGCTGCATGTGCTCGCCGAAGCGGATGATCGCGGTGTTGAGCCAGGACGAGAAGATCTCGGGGTGCGTGGAGACGTACTTGACGTCCGCGTGCCGGGTGACGGCCCAGTAGCCGTCGTCCGCGAAACCGGCGAGGCCGTGCGGCTGTTCGATCCAGCGGACCGGTTCGGCCCGGCGCAGCTCGGCGAACTCCGGGAGCGGCACGCGATGATGGAGCAGATCGGGGTCGGTGAGGTCGAACCCGTCGGGCAGCGCGGGACAGGGCATGGCGACTCACTCCCACCGTGTACGGGCCTGGACAGGTGCCGCGGACGTGTTCTGACGGCCCATCAGAAAACGTCGGCTGCCGTGAAGGTAATAACGGGTTCTACAAGTCGCAAGGGGCACGGTCACCCCAATTGCGTGCACCCCCCTTGCGGTTGTGGACGGCCTGTCAGCAGACTGCACACAGAACTAGTACGCGTTCTAGTTCTGCGTGGCGGGCCGGGCCGGGACGCCCCTGCGCCGCGCGGGTGACCGAGGAGAGGACCGAGCCCCCATGGCCGCGGAACCCGTGATCGTCGAAGCCGTACGCACCCCCATCGGCAAGCGCGGTGGCGCGCTGGCCAACCTGCATCCCGCCTACCTCCTGGGCGAGACCTACCGAGAACTCCTCGGCCGCACCGGCATCCCCGCCGACGCGGTCGAGCAGATCGTCGGCGGCACGGTGACCCACGCCGGCGAGCAGTCCATGAACCCCGCGCGTACCGCCTGGCTGACCATGGGGCTGCCGTACGAGACCGCGGCCACCACCGTCGACTGCCAGTGCGGCTCCTCGCAGCAGGCCTCGCACATGACCGCCAACATGATCGCCGCCGGGGTCGTCGACGTCGGGATCAGCTGCGGCGTCGAGGCGATGTCCCGGGTGCCGCTGGGCTCGGGCTCCAAGCACGGGCCGGGCAAGCCGTTCCCGGACGAGTGGAACGTCGACCTGCCCAACCAGTTCGAGGCCGCCGAGCGCATCGCCCGCAACCGGGGTCTGAGCAGGGCGGACGTCGACGCGCTCGGGCTGCTCTCGCAGGAACGGGCGGCGCACGCCTGGGCCGAGGAACGCTTCAAGCGCGAGACCTTCGCCGTCCAGGTGCCGACGACGGAGGAGGAGCAGCACGCCGGGCAGGGCATGTGGCGCCTGGTCGACAGGGACGAGGGGCTGCGGGACACGTCGGCCGAGGCGCTGGCGGGCCTGAAGCCGGTGATGCCGTCGGCCGTGCACACCGCCGGCAACTCCTCGCAGATCTCGGACGGGGCCGCCGCCATCATGTGGGCGTCGAAGCGGATGGCCCGCGCGCTCAAGCTCCGCCCCCGGGCCCGGATCGTGGCCCAGGCCCTGGTCGGCGCCGACCCGCACTTCCACCTCGACGGCCCGATCGACGCGACCCGCGCGGTGCTCGGCAAGGCCGGCATGACCCTGAAGGACATCGACCTCGTCGAGATCAACGAGGCGTTCGCGTCGGTGGTGCTGAGCTGGGCCCGGGTCTTCGAGCAGAACCTGGACAAGGTCAACGTCAACGGCGGCGCGATCGCCCTCGGCCACCCGGTCGGCGCCACCGGCGCCCGCCTCATCACCACCGCCCTGCACGAACTGGAGCGCACCGACAAGGAGTTCGCCCTGATCACCATGTGCGCGGGCGGCGCCCTGGCGACAGGAACGATCATCCAACGCCTCTGAGAAGCGCCCCGCAGGGGCGCTGGGGGTGCCCCCGGCCGAAGGCTGGGGGAGGAACTGCGCGACCGGCCACGACGGCGCCGCGGCCGAACGACAACGCACCGCGGCCCCGTCGACAGGCATCACCCGGGAGCCGGCACCAGCACCGACTCCCGGCCCTCCTCGGCGGCAGCCCCCCGCAGGGCCCGCGGCCCCTGCAGCAGGTACCCCACGCCGAAGCCCGCGCCCACCACCGCCGCACCGCCCACCGCGTCCAGGACCCAGTGGTTGCCGGTGCCGATGATCACCGAGACCGTGAGGAGGGGGTGGACCAGCCCGAGCACCTTCAGCCACCACTTCGGGGCGACGACGGCGATGACGATCCCGCACCACAGCGCCCAGCCGAAGTGCAGCGAGGGCATCGCCGCGTACTGGTTGGTCAGGTGGGTGAGGGTGCCGTAGTCCGGCTTGGCGAAGTCCTGCGGGCCGTGCACCGTGTCGATGATGCCGAGGCCGGGCATCAGGCGGGGCGGCGCCAGCGGATAGAGCCAGAAGCCGACCAGGGCGAAGCCGGTGGCGAAGCCGAGGGCGGTGCGGGCCCAGCGGTAGTCGACCGGACGGCGGACATAGAGGAGGGCGAGGACGGTCAGCGGGACGACGAAGTGGAAGGACTCGTAGTAGAAGTCGAGGAAGTCCCGCAACCAGCCGATGCCCTGGACCGTGTGGTTGGCCCAGTGCTCGATGTCGAGGTGCAGGAACCGCTCGATGTCGTGGATCTGGTGCCCGTGGCGCTCCGCGCGGGCCCGCCCCGAGGTGCCGTCGCCGTCCCCGGCGGCGGCGAGCCGGATCTGCTGGTAGGCGAAGTAGACCAGCCGCATGGCGACCAGTTCCAGGAAGAGGTTGGGGCGGGTCAGCACCCGGCGCAGCGAGGACACCAGCGGGATCTGCCGGAAGCGGGCCGGGACCGGCTGCGCGTAGTGGGTCGGGACCGGGCGGACGAACTCCGGGGCGGTGCGGGACAGGAAGGGCACGACCGTGGCCGCGGCGAGGGCGGCGAGCAGGATCGTGTTGTCGCGCACCGGCACGAAGAGCGCCTGGTTCGGCAGCATCGCCTTGGCGGGCAGTGTCATCACGAGGACGACCACCACCGGCCACACCGTCCGGTCGGCGGCCCGCCGGCCGGCCCGGCCCACCACCGCGAGCAGCACCCACAGCAGCTGGTGCTGCCAGGCGGTCGGCGACACCGCCACCACCGCGCACCCGGTGATCGCGACCGCGAGCAGCAACTGCCCGTCCTGGGCGTAGCGCACCGCGCGGCGCAGCGCGAGGGTGGCCACGGCAGCGGCGAGCGCCAGGAACAGGGCGATCTCCAGCGGGCCGCTCAGCCCCAGCCGCAGCAGCGCGCCGTGCAGCGACTGGTTGGCGAGCGCGTCGGCCCGGCCGCCGAGGCCGACACCGGCGATGTGGTGGACCCAGTAGGTGGACGAGTCGTGCGGCATGGCCGCCCAGGCCAGCGCGGTGCCCACGGTGAAGGTCGCGCCGGCGGCACCGGCGGCCCGGCGGCGGCCGGTGAACCACAGCAGCGGCAGGAACAGCAGCAGGGCCGGCTGGAGGGCGGCGGCCAGGCCGACGCACAGCCCGCTCTCGCGCTGCCCGCGGGCGGCGAAGCAGCCGAGCAGCACCAGCAGGACCGGGATGATGCTGGTCTGGCCGAGCCAGAGGGCGTTGCGGACAGGCAGCGAGACCAGCAGCAGGCTGATCGCGACCGGGGCGGCCAGCAGCGAGGTGCGGCGGCTCACCGGCTGGGGCAGCGCGCGGGCGGCGACCAGGCCGAGGGCGACCACCAGCAGCAGCGTGCCGAAGGTCCAGCCCCAGCCGAGGGCCTGCTCGGCGGCTCTGGTGAGCGGCTTGAGCACCAGCCCGCCGAAGGGGGTGCCGGTGAACTGCGTCGAGTCGTACAGGGACCCCTTGACGTGCAGCACACCGCCCGGGCCGACCCACGTCTCCAGGTCCGTCAGCCGGTCCCCGCTCGGCGTGCCGAGGACGACGGCCAGCTGCCGTACGGCAAGGATCGCGGCCACCGCCCACAGGCCGAGCCGGACCGTTCTGAACCGCGCCCCGGCCTCCACCGCTCCGAAAGCATCCCCCGCTCGCCCGCCACGCTCCACGTGCCCCACGCCTCGCCGGCCTCCCGCCGCGTCCTGTCCCGCATGTCGCGCTGAGAACCCGAATCAGGCTCCCACCGCCTTTGGACACAGACGCAGGCACCTCCTCTCCACCTGACATCCGCCCACCTTTGTGACGAAGGCGACAGGGCGCGGGCGAGGGGGTTGCGTCCACGGAGCGCGACAAGGATCACAGTGCGCGACCCGCATGAGCCCGCCGGAGCGGGCAGACGTCCCTGCGTACGACACCTTTGGCTGCAGTCTGCAGGTAAGTGCGTACGCGACGTGACGCCACCAAGTGCTCCTATCGTCGCTTTTCGGCCCGCCCAGCGCCGTACGGGCCGCGTCCCTGTCCCCGACGAAAGGCAGGCGAGCCCCGTTTTGGCGACCGCCGCAGCAGTCACCCCGTCCGTCCGGCGCCCCGGCGCCCGTACCGCCCCCGCCCCGACCGTCACCGACCCCGCGCTGGTCAGGCGCGCCGTGAAGGCGGCCGCGCTCGGCAACGCCATGGAGTGGTTCGACTTCGGCGTCTACAGCTACATCGCCGTGACCCTGGGCAAGGTCTTCTTCCCGTCCGGCAGCCCGACCGCCCAGCTGCTGTCGACGTTCGGCGCCTTCGCGGCGGCCTTCCTGGTCCGCCCGCTCGGCGGCCTGGTCTTCGGCCCGCTGGGCGACCGCGTGGGCCGTCAGAAGGTCCTCGCCGTCACCATGATCATGATGGCGGCCGGCACCTTCGCGATCGGCCTGATCCCCTCCTACGCGACGATCGGCGTCGGCGCTCCGCTGCTCCTCCTCGCCGCCCGCCTGGTCCAGGGCTTCTCCACCGGCGGCGAGTACGCGGGCGCGTCGACGTTCATCGCCGAGTACGCGCCGGACAAGAAGCGCGGCTTCTTCGGCAGCTGGCTGGAGTTCGGCACGCTGGCGGGCTACATCGGCGGCGCGGGCCTGGTGACCCTGATGACGGCGCTGCTGTCCGCGGACGACCTGACCTCCTGGGGCTGGCGCGTCCCCTTCCTGATCGCGGGCCCGATGGGCATCATCGGCCTCTACCTGCGGATGCGCCTGGAGGAGACCCCCGCGTTCGCGGCGGAGGTCGAGAAGGCGGAGTCCGCCCGCCCCAAGGTCCCCCTCCGCGAGATGATCACCGGCCAGTGGCGGGCGCTCCTGCTGTGCATGGCCCTGGTCCTGGTCTTCAACGTCACGGACTACATGCTGCTGTCGTACATGCCGAGCTATCTCACCAGTGAGCTGAAGTACGACGAGACGCACGGCCTGCTGGTCGTCCTCGGCGTGATGGCGCTGATGATGGTCGTCCAGCCGTTCGCCGGCGCGCTGACCGACCGGGTCGGCCGCCGCCCGGTGATCGCGGCGGGCTGCGCGGGCTTCCTGGCCCTCTCGGTCCCGGCCCTCCTCCTGATCCGCCAGGGCAGCCTGCTCGCGGTCGCCCTCGGCATGGGCGCCCTCGGCCTCCTCCTGGTCTGTTTCACCGCGGCGATGCCGGCCGCCCTCCCGGCCCTCTTCCCGACCCGGGTCCGCTACGGCTCCCTCTCGGTCGGCTTCAACATCTCGGTCTCCCTCTTCGGCGGCACCACACCGCTGGCGGTGACGGCCCTGATCGGGGCGACGGGGAACCTGATGATGCCCGCGTACTACATGATGGCCGCAGCGGTAGTGGGCGGCTTCGCCACCTGGCGCATGACAGAAACAGCAGGCAAGCCCCTCCCGGGCTCGCCCCCTTCGGTGGAAGCACACCCCTGAGCCCCACCTGACAGCCGACGGCTCACAAGCACCCCGCCAGGCGCGCACCTGACAACCGACAGCCCACAAGCGCCCCGTCAGGGGCGCGGGGAACTGCGCGACAAGCCCCCCCCCCCCCCCCCCCCCCCCCCCCCCCCCCCCCCCCCCCCCCCCCCCCGCGCCCCCCCCCCCCCCCCCCCCCCCCCCCCCCCCCCCCCCCCCCCCCCCCCCCCCGTAC
>NZ_JBFAXI010000062.1:19608-46030 GCF_040680735.1 Streptomyces sp. NPDC051987
CGCGACAAGCCCCCACCCACCCGCGCCCCACCGAGCAACCGCTGCCGCCCCTGGGGGCAGGCGCCGGGAACCGCGCGACACCGGGGGCGCCGGCGCCGACGCCCCCGCGGTCACCGTCCTGGCGGCGTGACGCTCCCGAGGCCCGGCGTTCCCACCCCCCGGCCGCCGCCCCCCTCTGCGCCGATCGGCTGAGGCGGACCGGCGGCGGGGCGGTGAAACACCGGCGCGTCCGACGCCCCGATGGTGCTATCCAGGTAGCTGTCAGCGGGCAGCTACCCGAATATGCGAAAGGCAGCGTACGCATGAGCGGCTCTCAGCTCTGGGACGACGTCGACTTCTACTTCACCAGCCACCTCTCGCCGGACGACGAGGCGCTGCAGGCGGCCCTGCGGGAGAGCGAGGCGAACGACCTCCCGCACATCAACGTCACCGCCGGCCAGGGCAAGCTGCTCCAGCTCCTCGCGCAGATCCAGGACGCCCGGAACATCCTGGAGATCGGCACGCTCGGCGGCTACAGCACCATCTGGCTGGCCCGCGCCCTGCCCGCCGACGGCAGGCTGATCTCGCTGGAGTACAGCGCCCGGCACGCCGAGGTCGCGGTCCGCAACATCGCCCGCGCGGGTCTGGAGAAGCTCGTCGAGGTGCGGGTCGGACCGGCCCTGGAGTCGCTGCCCAAGCTCGCCGACGAGAACCCGGCCCCCTTCGACCTGGTCTTCATCGACGCCGACAAGGCGAACAACCCGCACTACGTGGAGTGGGCGCTGCGGCTCACCCGCACCGGCAGCCTGATCATCGTCGACAACGTGGTGCGCGGCGGCCGGGTCGCGGACGCCGAGAACGCCGAGCCCGACGTGGTCGGCACCCGGGCCGCGATCGAGCTGATCGCCGCCCACCCGAGGCTGACCGGCACGGCGATCCAGACGGTCGGCAGCAAGGGCTACGACGGCTTCGCGCTGGCCCGGGTCCTCGACTAGCCGGCCGGGCCGTCCGCGGGGCGTTGCTCAACCCTCGTGGTAGAAGCCGACGTTGACGCTGCGCGGGGCGGTGCGGTCCCGGACGACGATCTCGCCGGAGCCGCCCCGGGGCAGTGCGACCGTGCCGCCGTAGGCGATGGCCTGGGCGTACTCGCCGACCTTCAGCAGCACCTCGGAGGAGGGCTCGGCCTGGGACCCGCGCAGCCAGGTGACCTGCCAGCCGCCCTCGGCTCCGCACAGGAACTCCAGGTGCACCCGGGAGACGAACAGCCAGTCGTCGGGCGTGGCGAGCCGGCAGACCGAGGCGTCGCGGCCCACCCGGAGCACGGCGCCGGGGTCGCTGGGCGCGTCGGCCATGAGCATTCCGGCCGTCTCGCCCGCTTCTCCGGACACGGAGGCCATGGTGAGTTCGAGCACGTGCGTTCCCCCTGCGCGGTTCCCTGAGTCCGTCGTGGATCTCCGGCGCATGATAAAACGCCCGGCCGGGCCGCGTCCGGCACAATGAAGTCATGACCGAGCGAAAGCCACCCGGGGTGCCGTTCGAGTCCTGGGTCGACAAGCAGATCCAGGATGCCCAGCGGCGCGGCGAGTTCGATCAACTGCCGGGCGCGGGCGAGCCGTTGCCGGCCGGCCTGGACACGTCGTACGACGAACTGTGGTGGATCAAGCGGAAGCTGGCCCGAGAGGGCCTGGCCGTGCTGCCGCCCTCGCTCGCCCTGCGCAAGGAGGCCGAGGACGCGCTGGAGGCCGCCTGGGCGGCGCCGTCGGAGCGGATCGTCCGCAAGATCATCACCGAGGTCAACGTGAAGATCCGCGACATGATGTTCAAGCCGCCGCCCGGCCCCCCGCTGGGCAAGAAGCCGTACGACGTCGAGGAGGTCGTACGCGCGTGGCGGGAGCGCCGGGCGGCGGCCGGTGCGGAACCGGCCGTGGAGCCGGACGCACGCGGGGAGTGACGGGGGGCGGCGGGGCGGCTCAGATGTGCAGCAGCCGGTCCGCGAGTTCGCGGTAGTCGCGCAGGGCCAGCCTCAGCTGCTCGGTGTCGGCGCTGCCGGGGTGGTTCGCGTCGGCGGACTGCCAGCTGCCGCGCAGGGTGCGGCGGCGCCGCTCGATGGCGTCGGTGAAGCGGGCGCTGATCTCCTCCACGGCCCGGTCGGCCTCCTCGACGGCCGTGCGCGGCTCGTCGACGAAACCGGTGACCGCCTGCTGCAGCCGGCGCTCCAGCTGTCCGCACTCCTCCGCGGGCAGCAGCTGCGAGCCGGAACCGCCACGGCCCGCGTCCGTGTCGTGCCCCGGCCCTTCGCCGGCCACCAGCACGGCCTGCCCGGGAGCCTCCTCGCCGGCCGTGCGCCCGGAAGCCTGCTGGCCGGCCGTGCGCCCGGAGGCCTCCTGGCCGGTAGTGCGCCCGGGAGCCTCCTGGCCGGCCAGGCGTCCGGGTTCCTCCTGGCCGGGGGTGACACCGCTCACCGAGGCGTCGCCCCAGTCGGTGGTCCTCTCCTCACGTCCCGGTTCCGCGCTGCCGCCGGGATACACGTCGCCGCCGATCGGCTGGCGGCCGGATCCTGTCCTGGCATCGGTCATGTCGGTCAACTCTCCTTCGGGCGGCTTCGGTTGGCGGACCAGGGCAGATGGCCGCCGCTGTCGGCACCGACATCGGCGCGGTGCCGGCCGTGCTCATGGGACGCGGGGCCCACCAGGTCCTCGAAAAGGGAACGGGCCTCGATCATGGCCGTCCGCATCTCCTCGGTCCCGGCCTGGCTGAGCGGGGAGCCGCCCACGGGTGCCAGGGCGGCGCGGTGGACGCGGCGGTAGCCGTCGACGTGGTCCGCGTGGTGCACGGAGAGGGCGGCGACCTGCTCGTCGTACTGGGCACCGGCCGGGAAGCCGCGGGCCGCCGCCAGCTCGGCGAGGAGCCGGTCGGCCTCGGTCACGGACTCGCGGGGGGAGTCCACGAAATGCTCCTGGGCGGTCGTCCAGCGAGCGGTGAAGCGCTCGCGCTCCGCCGGGTCGAGCTCGCGCTCGTGCAGCGAGCCGTGGCGCTGCACCCGCTCGGCCAGTTCCCGCTCGGCCGCCTTGGTGTCGCCGCCGTGCTGGGCCACCGTCCGCTCGTACTCGGGCCCGAAGCGCCGCTTCAGACCCTGCGGGCCGCCCCTGGAGCGCACGGCCAGCAGTACGGCCGCGACTACGACCACGGCGGCCACGATCACGATCGCGATGATCAAGCCTGTGGACATGGTTGCCTTCCGGTGTCTCGGCCCGACGGGCCGTCTCCTCCTTCGGGTGACCCGGACACCGCCCCGCAAACGGCCCGCCGGCGAGGTCCCGGAAACCCGTTGCGCCAGCACCGGGCGGCGGCCGGAGACTACGGTCCATGACCTCCTGGACGATCACACCTGACCACCCCGCCTCGCCCACCGCGCGCTCCCTGTGGCGCGCGTACTACACGGAGGTCAGCGACCGCTGGTACCTGCTCCACGAGGGGCGCCGCACCGACCCGGCCGAGCTGGAGCGGGAGATCGCCGCCCGGCCGGGCACCGAACTCGCCCCGCCCACCGGGCGGTTGCTGGTCGCACGGTACGACGGCGAGCCGGCCGGCAGCGCGGGCGTACGGCTCCTGGACCCGGCCACCGCCGAACTCACCCGGGTCTTCGTGCACGAGCGGCTGCGCGGCCGGGGCGGCGCCGCCCTCCTCGTCACGGCGGCCGAGGACGCGGCCCGCGCCCTCGGGGCCGAGCGGATGCTGCTGGACACCCGGACCGACCTGGTGGAGGCGCGCGCCCTGTACGCACGGCTCGGCTACACGGAGACCGCGCCGCACAACGACGACGTCTACGCCGGGCACTGGTTCCGCAAGGAACTCGTCAGGTGAGCCGGCCGGCCTGCCGGACCGCCGGGTGCTGCGGCTGTTCGCGTTCGGTGCCGCACAGTTCGTCGGTCAGCTCCCGGACCAGGCGGTCCAGGTCGGTGGGCCGGTCCGGGCCCCACCAGTCGCCCAGGAGCGCGGCCAGGGACTCCTCGCGGGCCCTGGCGAGCCGTTCGGCCACCTCCTGGCCCTGGCCGCTCAGGGTCAGGTCGAGGCCCAGCCGGTCGGCGAGGTGCCGCTCCTCCAGCTGGCGGGCACCCTCCAGCACGACGTTCATCGGCACCGGACCGCGCTCGGCGAGCCGACCCGGCTCCACCGAGCCGTACTTCCGGATCCGCAGCAGCAGCCAGCCGGACGCCGGCAGCAGGTCGGCGTACCCGGCCCGTTCGTTGATCCTCCGGTAGATCTCCCGGCGGCCGTCCCGGGTGCCGAGCAGGGACAGCGCCCGGGAGCACTCGTCGTACGAGGATCGCTGGACCGGGTTGGGCGGGATGGTCTCGGACGCGTCCGGCGCGGTGACCGAACCGCGCAGCCGGTCCTCCTTGAGGAACCAGGCGAGGACGAAGCCGAGGACGGCGACCGGAGCGGCGTACAGGAAGACGTCGGTGATCGCGGACGCGTACGCGTGCAGGGCCGCCGGACGCAGCGCGGGCGGCAGCGCGGCGATGCCCCGCGGGTCGGCCTTGAGGGCGTACGGGGTGGCCCCCGGAGGGAGCCGGACGCCCCGGAAGGCGCCGGCCAGCTTGTCGGCGAGCCGGCCCGCGAAGACGGAGCCGAAGACGGCCACGCCGAAAGAGGCCCCGATGGAGCGGAAGAAGGTCGCGCCGGAGGTGGCCACGCCGAGGTCCTCGTAGGAGACGGCGTTCTGCACGATCAGCACCAGCACCTGCATGACCAGGCCGAGGCCCAGGCCGAAGACGAAGAAGCAGCCGCTCATCCCGGCCGTCGAGCTGTGCTCTTCGAGCCGGTGGAGCAGCAGCAGTCCGACGGTGGTCACGGCGGTGCCGGCGACCGGGAACACCTTCCAGCGCCCGGTGCGGCTGACGATCTGCCCGGAGACCGTGGACGACAGCAGCAGACCGATCACCATGGGCAGCATGTGCACGCCGGACAGGGTCGGTGATATGCCCTGCACGACCTGGAGGAAGGTCGGCAGGTAGGTCATCGCGCCGAACATCGCGAACCCGACGATGAAGCTGATCACGGCGGCGAGGGTGAAGGTGCGGATGCCGAAGAGCCGCAGCGGGAGCACCGGTTCGGCGGCCCGCCGCTCCACGGCGACGAAGGCGACGGCGAGCACCGCCGCGACGACCACCAGCCCGACGATCCGCGCCGACCCCCACGGCCACGTCGTGCCGCCCAGCGAGGCCACCAGCACCAGGCAGGTGGCGACGGCGGCGATCAGGAAGGTGCCGAGGTAGTCGATGACGTGGCGGGCGCTGCGGCGCGGGATGTGCAGCGCGGCGGCGATCACGGCGAGGGCGACGATGCCGACGGGCAGGTTGACGTAGAACACCCAGCGCCAGCTCAGCTGCTCGGTGAGCACCCCGCCGAGCAGCGGCCCGAGCACGCTGGTGGCGCCGAAGACGGCTCCGAACAGGCCTTGGTAGCGGCCCCGTTCGCGCGGCGGCACGAGGTCCCCCACGATCGCCATCGACAGCACCATGAGTCCGCCGCCGCCGAGCCCCTGCACCGCGCGGAAGCCGATCAGCTCGCCCATGTTCCGGGCCATCCCGCACAGCGCCGAGCCGACGAGGAAGATCACGATCGCGAGCTGGAAGAGCCGCTTGCGCCCGTACTGGTCGCCGAGCTTGCCCCAGAGGGGGGTGGCGGCGGTGGCGGCCAGCAGGTAGGCGGTGACCACCCACGACAGGTGCTCGAGACCGCCGAGGTCGCTGACGATGGTCGGCAGGGCCGTCGACACGATCGTCTGGTCCAGCGCGGCCAGCAGCAGCCCGAGCAGCAGCGCGCCGATCGGGACCAGCACGTTGCCCGGCACGCGTTCCGCGTCCCTCGCCGGGGTGTGCGTCGCTTCCACGGTCATCGAGACCTCCCGGGGCTTTCGACCGTCTTCCATCGTGGACGGTGTCACCCGGTATGGCCCGTCGAGTCCTTTTGGGGATCCCTGAGACAGGGGGTTCTGAGGAACGTACGTGTGGGTGCTCCGCATAACCTGTGGAGTTCGTGAGGAGAGGGACGAACGCAGTGACGGATACGACCGGGGCTCACCAGTGCCCGGAGTGCGGGACACCGAAGGGGCCGGACGGCTCCCCCTCCTGCGACTGCAACCAGCGGGCCTCCGACGCGTTACGTGACGCGCGTACGGCCGAACAGGCGGCGGCGGAGGACTTCGACCCGCTGCGGATACGGCCGTACATCGACATCGACGTGAAGCGGACCGGAGCGGACGCGGGGACCGGCGGCGAGACCGAGCCGGTGTCGCCGCTGGGGGAGCCGACGATGCCGTTGCCCGTGGTGCCGGAGCCGGGGACCGCGTCCGCGTCCGGCTCCGGGATGAGCGCGTCGTACGACGCCGGGCCCGACGTCTCCCCGGCGGTACCCCGCCGGCGCTCGCGGCGGACCCTGCTGCTGTCCGTCGCCGGGGCGCTGGTGGCGGTGCTCGCCGCGGCCGGTTTCGTGAGCGGCCTGTTCTCCCGGCTCACGCCGGCGCGGGATGCGGCGGGGCCGCAGGACGTCCGGGAGAGCGTCCCGGACGTGACACCGAGCACGGGGTCGCCGTCGGCCGCGGCGCCGTCGGCCTCGCCGAGCCCGTCGGCGTCGAGGTCCGCGACGGCGACGCCCTCGCCGACCCCCTCTGCGACGGCCTCGACCGCGACGCCCTCGCCGACCGCGTCCCGCTCGGCGACGCCCACCCGGTCGGCGCCGGCAACCGGCACCTCCGCGTCGGCGCACCCCTCCGCACCCGCGGTCCTGCGCCCCGGCGACAGCGGTGCGCAGGTCACGGAGCTGCAGCTGCGGCTGAAGCAGGTCGGCCTCTACTCGGGGGACGCGTCCGGCCACTACGACAGCACCACGGAGAGCGCGGTGCGCACGTACCAGCTGACGCGGGGAATCTTCACCGACGAGTCGGGGGTGTACGGACCGGCCACGCGAGCGGCCCTGGAATCAGAAACGACGAAGCCGTAGGGAAGCGAGCCGACGGGGTTGTGCGGGTGGGCGAGGGCGGCGGCGGGGGCGGTTGCCGTTGGGGGGCACCGTGGGTGGGGTGGGCGCGGGTGGGGTGGGCGCGGGGGTGGCTGCGGCTGGCAGACCACTGCGGGTGGGGATCGGCAGGGGTGGCTGCGGCCGATAGGACACTGCGGGTGGGGGTGGGCAGGGGTGGCTGCGGCCGATAGGACACTGCGGGTGGGGGTGGGCAGGGGTGGCTGCGGTCGTGGGTCGCTGCGGGTGAGTGGGGGCTGATCGCGCAGTTCCCCGCGCCCCTTACGGGGCACGTCCTGCCGCGGGCAGCCGTGTCAGCACATCCAGCCGCAGGCAGTCGAGTCAGCTCGTCCAGCCGCGGGCAGTCGAGTCAGCTCATCCAGCCGCAGGCAGTCGAGTCAGCTCATCCAGCCGCGGCAGCCGTGTCAGCTCATCCAGCCGCGGGCAGTCGTGCCTCCCCCAGTGCCTTAAGGGCCTGGGAGGTGCCCCCAGGGCGGCACGGGTGGGCGCGGGCGGCACCCGGCAAGCGCCGGTGAGCGTCCCCACCCCCACCTCAGGCACAGCCGACCGCCAGTGGTCCCCACCTCAGGCACAGCCGACCGCCAGTGGTCCCCACCTCAGGCACAGCCGACCCCACCCGGCGCCCCACCTCACGCCGCGTCGAGGCGTACCTCGAACAGGCCGTTGCCCACCGGCTCCACCCGCACCCCCGTCAGGTCCCGCACGACCGCGTCCGGCCCGTGCGCCGCCGCCCCCGCGCCGACCCCGACGACCCGCATCCCCGCCGCGCGCCCCGCCGCGATCCCCGCGGCCGAGTCCTCGAACACCACGCAGTCGGCGGGAGCGACGCCCAGTTCCGCCGCCCCCTTCAGAAAGCCCTCGGGGTCCGGCTTGCTGGCCCCCACCGACTCCGCGGTCACCCGCACCGCCGGCAGCGCCAGCCCGGCCGCGGCCATCCGGGCCATGGAGAGCGGCACGTCCGCCGAGGTCACCAGCGCGTGCGGCAGCCCCTGGAGGGAAGCGAGGAAGGCCGCGGCGCCGGGGATCTCCACCACGCCCTCCGTGTCGGCGGTCTCCTCCGCCAGCATCCGCGCGTTGTCCGCGAGGTTCTGCTGCACCGGCCGGTCCGGCAGCAGCACCGCCATGGACGCGTGCCCCTGACGCCCGTGGACGACCTTCATCACCTCGTCGCCGTCCAGCCCGTGCTGCTCGGACCAGCGCCGCCAGATGCGCTCCACGACGGCGTGGGAGTCGACGAGGGTGCCGTCCATGTCGAGCAGGAGGGCGCGGGCGGTGAGGACGGTGGCCGTCATCAGGCAGCTCCTAGTGCACAGGCCGAAAAGCAGGCCGGGAAGAACAAGGCGGCCCCGCCCGCCGGTCAGGGAAAACGGGCGGGAGCCACTTTGTTTTCCTACGGTACAAAATAGAGCGCCGATCTCGCCACCGCCTTCGCCGACCGTTCACCGACTCTTCAGCTCGCGAGCGCCCCACCCCGGCCCCGACGCGGCACGGCGCGGCACGGCGCGGCTCAGCCCGCGATCGCCTCCCACAGGCTCCACACGCCCAGCGCCAGCATCAGGACCGCCGCGATCTGCGTGATCAGCCGCAGCGGCACCTTCCTCATCAGCGCCTTGCCGCCGACGATGCCGAGCCCCGCCACCGCCCACAGGCCGAGGACCGCGCCGAGGCCGACGGACAGCGGGTCGTCGTAGCGCGCCGCGAGGTTCGCCGTCATGATCTGCGTGAGGTCCCCGAACTCGGCGACCAGGATGAGCATGAACCCGGTGCCGGCGACCTTCCAGAAGGACTGGTCGGCCGGCCTGCGGATCTCCTCTTCCTCCTCGCCCTTCTTCAGCAGCAGCACGGCCGCGCCGCCGAGGAAGAGCACACCGGTCAGCGCGTGCACGATCTGCTGCGGGAGCAGGGTCAGCACGCTGCCGGCGGCGACCGCGAGCACCACATGCAGGAGGAAGGCCGCGGCGACACCGGCGAAGACGTACGACGCCCGGTAGCGCGTCCCCAGGACGAGACCGGCGAGCGCGGTCTTGTCGGGCAGTTCGGCGAGGAAGATGACGCCGAAGACGAGCGCCGTCACGGTGATGCTGATCAAGGGTCCTCAATCGGTCGGGGCCACCCCACCGAGAGCACCGCTCTGCGCGGACGGACACCTCGGCACGGCAGCACACACGGGCACCCGTGCCGAACGGCACGGGCGTGCACTGCTTGCCGAAGGTCTCGCTGGCGGTCCCACGGCCGAGCCGGCCGAGGTCCGCCTCCGGGCGCCGGCTCAGACGGGCTGAGCAGTATGTCGACGGTCCGGCGAAGAGCTACTCCCCTTCAACGCCGACCAGCCTACGTGACTCCACCGGCGACCCCAAGGCCGGAGCCCCCGCCTGTGAGGCACGCCGCACCCCTTGTCGTGTCATGAACACGTCATTAATTTCTTACCGAACGCTCACCCCACGGCAACACGGCGGCGCGAGCATTCCCTCGCTCGCGCCCCATGTCCCCACCCCCACCAGGGAGTTCGCATGCCGAAGTTCTACGCGCGTCGACGGCTCAGCATACTCGCGGCCTTTACCGGACTCATAGCCTCCGCCGCACTGTTCAACTCCCCGAGCGCCTCCGCCGCCCTGCCCACCCCGGTCAGCGCCGCCACCGCCCGCACCTACCTCGCCTCGCTCACCGTGGCCACCGAGAACCGCACCGGCTACGCGCGCGACCTCTTCCCGACCTGGGACACCATCAGCGGCACCTGCAACACCCGCGAGTGGATCCTCAAGCGCGACGGCACGAACGTCGTCACCGACTCCGCCTGCACCGCCACCAGCGGCTCCTGGTACTCCCCGTACGACGGCGCCACCTGGACCGCGGCCTCCGACGTCGACATCGACCACCTGGTCCCGCTCGCCGAGGCCTGGGACTCCGGCGCGAGCAAGTGGACCACCGCCCGGCGTGAGGCCTTCGCCAACGACGTCACCCGGCCGCAGCTGCTCGCCGTCACGGACAACGTGAACCAGTCCAAGGGCGACCAGGACCCGGCCACCTGGATGCCGTCCCTCACCTCGTACCGCTGCACCTACGTCCGCGCCTGGGTCCAGGTGAAGTACTACTACGGCCTGTCCGTGGACTCCGCCGAGAAGAGCGCCCTCACCAGCTACCTCTCCGCCTGCTGAACCAGCCGGCCGGCTCCCGTCCGGTACCTCGTTCCCCCGCCGGAACCTCCCCACCGCCCTCCGTCGTTCCGTACCGTACGGGGCGACGGGGGGCGAGCCGACCGAGGAAGAGGGCGGGGCGATCGTGGCCGGACTGCGTCTGGGACCGCTGCTGAGATACACCGACGGCTCGTCGGCGACCGTCTGGGTCGAGGCGAGCCGTCCGTGTGCCGCCGAGGTGCGCTGCGCGGACGGCGCCGGCGGCACCGCGCGCACCTTCCAGGTGGCCGGCCACCACTACGCCCTGATCCCGGTCACCGGGCTGACTCCGGGCACGTCACCGTCGTACGACGTCCTCCTCGACGGCACGCGCGTGTGGCCGCTGCCCGGCTCCTCCTTCCCGCCCTCCGTGATCCGCACCCGGCCCGCCGGTGACGGCGTCGACGTCGTCTTCGGCTCCTGCCGCTGGGCCGCTCCCCCGGCCGACGGCCAGGACCCGGTCGGCCCGGACGCCCTGGACAGCCTGGCCGCGCGCATCGCCGCCGGCGGCGAACGGCCGGACCTGCTGCTGCTGTTGGGCGACCAGGTGTACGCCGACGAGACCTCGGCGGCCACCCGGCACTGGCTCGCCGCCCGCCGCGACCTCGCGGACCCGCCCGGCGCCGAGGTCGCGGACTACGAGGAGTACACCCGCCTCTACCACGAGTCCTGGCTGGACCCGGAGGTGCGCTGGCTGCTGTCCACCGTGCCGAGCTGCATGATCTTCGACGACCACGACGTGATCGACGACTGGAACACCTCCGCGGCCTGGCTGGCCGACCTGCGGGCCACGCCCTGGTGGCAGGAGCGGCTGCTGAGCGGGCTGATGTCGTACTGGGTCCACCAGCACCTGGGGAACCTCTCCCCGGCCGAACTGGCGGCCGACCCGCTGTACGCGGCCGTCCGCTCCGCCCCCGACGGCACGGACGCCCTGCGCGCCTTCGCCGCCCGGGCCGACGCCGACCCGGCCTCGGTCCGCTGGAGTTACCGGCGCGACTTCGGACGGGTCAGACTGCTGATGGTGGACACCCGGGCGGCCCGGGTGCTCGACGAGCGAAGCCGCGCCATGCTCGACCCCGGCGAGGCCGCGTGGCTGCGCGAACAGGCGCTGGACCGGCGGGAGTCGTACGACCATCTCCTGGTCGGCAGCTCACTGCCCTGGCTGCTGCCGCATCTGGTGCACGACGTCGAGAGCTGGGACGCGGCGCTGTGCCGGGGTGAACGCGGCGCCCGCTGGGCCCGGTTCGGGGAACGGCTGCGCCGCGCGGCCGACCTGGAGCACTGGGCGGCCTTCCCGGCGTCCTTCGCCGAACTGGCCGGCCTGTTCGCCCGGACCGGCTCCGGACCCGAGGCGCCCGCCTCGATCTGCGTGCTCTCCGGCGACGTCCATCACGCGTACGTCGCCGAGCCCGCGTGGCCCGCCGAAGCCGCGCCCGACTCCCGCGTGCTGCAGCTCACGTGCTCCCCCGTCCACAACTCCGTGCCGCCGACGGTGCGGGCCGGCTTCCGGTTCGGCTGGAGCGCCCTGGCCCGGCTGTTCGGTCGCCGCCTCGCCCGGCACGGGCGCTGTGCGCGACCGCCGGTGACCTGGCGGAAGCGGGGCGGCCCGTGGTTCGGCAACCAGCTCATGACCCTGACCCTGGAGGGCCGTTCGGCCCGGCTGCGGCTGGAGCGGGCCCAACGCGACGGCACCCTGCGGACCGTGGCGGAATCCGTCCTCACCACCTCGTGAGGGAGAACGACGCCGCGTTGCGGGCAGGTTGGCCTCGGGGGCGGCGCATGGCCGGCCCATGCCGGCGCATGACCTTTCCCCGATAACCCTTTGCCGAACATACAGATCCCCCGTGACACTCCTGTCACACCTCCCGCGTACGCTGTACGGCTGTCGTCGGGGGGCGCAACAGGACAATCGCGGGGGAAACCGTCGTGTGGGAAAGCATGGGGTCGCTGGAGGCCGGGCCGTGGATATACGCCATGGTGGCCCTCTCCGTGCTGCTCGACGTGTGGGTGCCGGTCCTGCCGAGCGGCGTGCTGGTCATCACCGCGGCCACGGCGGCGGCGGCCGGCACCGGCGCCTCGGCCGGACAGGTCCCGCCGCACGCCCTGCCGGACATCCTGGCGCTGACGCTCTGCGCGGCCACCGCGTCGGTCCTCGGTGACCTGGTCGCCTACCGGCTGGCCCGGCGCGGCGGGGCCCGCCTGGACCGCGCGATCGCCCGCTCCCGACGGCTGAGCAGCGCGCAGGAACGTCTCGGCGAGGCCCTGTCCCGGGGCGGCGGCGCGCTGGTGATACTGGCCCGCTTCGCTCCGGCCGGCCGCTCGATCGTCTCCCTCGGCGCCGGCGCGACCCACCGCAGCGTCCGCGACTTCCTCCCCTGGTCCGCCCTCGCGGGCCTGACCTGGGCGGTCTACAGCGTCGCCCTGGGCTGGCTGGGCGCCCAGTGGCTGGGGGCGACCTGGATGGCCACGGCGGTGTCGGTGGCGGCCCTGTTCGGGGCGGGGGCGGGGGCGGGCTACCTGATGCGAAGACGCCGTCCGGCGTAGGCCGAGTTTCCAGGGGTCGGTGGGCGCGCCGCTCACTCCCCTGCGGGCCGGTGGGGGCTTGTCGCGCAGTTCCCCGCGCCCCTTACGGGGCGCTGCAGCCGGCGTCGGTGAGCGTCCCGGCCCCCATTCACGCAAGCGCCCCGGCCCACTTCGGTCAGGCCCCGCCCCCGGCCGCCGTCCGCCCCCGCACCTCCAGCCCTCCCAGCAGCGCGGCCGTCGCCTCCGCCACCGCGTCCACCGCCCGCTCGAACACCTCCCGGTTGTGCGCGGCCGGCGCCCGGAACCCGGACACCTTCCGCACGTACTGCAACGCGGCAGCACGGATCTCCTCCTCCGTGGCCTCCTCGGCCAGCTGAGGCGGACGCAACGTCTTGATACTCCGGCACATGTCCCCAGTCTCCCGCAGCCCCGTCTCCCCCCCGCGAGGATCTTCCCCACGCCGAAGCTCGCCGCCCTGCTTCCCCGCCCGGCCACCGCGTCCTCTGCCTGACGGGCGAGGAGGCGGCACGCACCCTCCCCACCACCGGAAATCCGCGCTAGCGGCCGGGGGTGCGGGCGGCGGCGACGAACGCGGCCATCTTCTCGCGGCTCTTGACCCCCGGCGCGGTCTCCACGCTGCTGGAGACGTCCACGCCGTAGGGCCCGAACTCCTCGACGACACCCGCCACGTTGTGCTCGTCGAGGCCGCCGGCGATCACCACCCTCCCCGGCACCTCGCCGACCCAGCGGGGAATGTCCGCGAACACGCCGCTGCCCGCGCTGGCGTCGTAGAAGAAGTACCGCAGCGCCTCCGGCTTCTCGGGCGGGGTGCCGGCGGCGAGGGCGAGGTTCGGGATGTCGGCCGCCTCGTAGATCTGGATGACGTCGAAGTGCTCGGCGACGGCCGCCGTCTCGGCGTGTGCCAGGGCCACCGCGAAGGTGGCGATCCGCCCCCGGGCGTGGCCGGCGAGCGCCACGGCCCGCTCGGGCGGGCAGTACCGCTTGCTCTTCGGCGTGACGACGATCCCGACGGCGTCGTACCCCAGCTCGACGGCCCAGTCGATCTGCTGCTCCTGGGTGAGCCCGCACACCTTCACGAACGTCGACCGCTGCCCGCTCATCAGCCCTGCTCCGTCCTCCCGCCCGGCGGGAACGTGATCCTGTCGTCCAGGTTCTCATCACGGGCCGGGGCACGGTCGCGGTCGGGCGGTTCGACGAACGGCGCCTCGTCTCCCCGGGTCTCGCTCGAACGGCCCTCGCTCGAACACACGAGCCCCATGAACGAACTCGCCACCTAAAATCGAACAGGCGTACCATTGCCGTGTGGCTGCGACCTATGACTTTCCGAGTGACCTCCTCGCCGGTCAGGAGGAGCTGCATCAGGTCCGGGCCGAGCTGTCGGCCCTGCTGAAGCGGCTCCCCTGGTCGGTCGAGCCGCTGGACGGATTCAGCGACCAGGGCGGCTGGCGCAAGGTGGAGCGCCCCGCCTCTCCGGGCTGGACCGAGGACGAACAGGCCGCGGTGGAGAAACTGCGCCGCCGCGAACACGAGCTCGCGGTCTTCGTCAGCTGCCACCGCTTCTGGGCAGAGGTCACGGCCCCCGACCGCATGGACGCCCGAAGCCGCCTCAAGCACGCGCACGAGACGGACTGAACAGGAGAGGGCTGCGGCCGTCCGGCGCTCTCCGGCGGCCCGTCGGCGCGGACGGCGGCCAACCGCCGCCCACCTGCCCGCGATCCTGCGCTTGTCCGGTCACGCGGCGAGGGAGAGGGTGGGGCGGGCTCCTGCTTCCAGTGAGGGTGTGGCCGCGGTCGGCGACCTGGTTTTCATGTGCTGCTCGGCGAGGGTCCCCAGTGTCGCCGTGCGGACGGCCGTCCCGACGACCTGGGCCCTCGCGAGAGCCTGCGGAGCCCGTGCGATGATCGGCCACCTGTTCGTTGGCCTGTTTTTTGGCTTGTTCGTTGCCTTCTCCGTTGACCTGTACGTTTCCGAGTTTTGACGATTCCTCTGGAGCCCCCTGTGCGTCGGCCTCTCATCGCACCGCTCTCGCTCGTCGCCGCCCTGGTGAGCATCCCCGCAGCCGGCCCCGCCTTCGCCGACACCGCCGACACCGTGCTGCCCGTCGTCTCCTCGGTCGGAGGTGACCCGGACGACGCCGGCTACCTGGAGTTCCACGCGACGTCCGACACCGCGATCGACGCCGGCTCCATCACCGCGCAGCTCACCCTGCGCGCCTCCGGCGACCGGCCGGTGACGACCGTCACCGGGTTCACCCTCGTCTCCGGTACCGCGGAAGACGGCACGTGGCGCAGCTCCGACCGGATGGCCCTGGGCACCCACGGCGTCTACGACACCACCGTCGACCTCGCCGACGCGGACGGTGACCACCCGGCCTACGTCGGCCGGGGCGTCGTCCGTTTCGAGGACGTGCCCGTCTTCACCGACACCGCCCTGGACCGGACCACGGTGGACTTCGAGCACCAGACGGTGACCGCCACCGGGAAGGTGTCGACGTTCGACCCGGCCACCGGAGCCACCAGCCCCGGCTGGACCGGGAGCGAGGTCTACCTCACCGGGACACGGTCGGCGGGATCGAGTCCCTACGAGATCGGGGCCGCCGTCCAGGCCGACGGCGGCTACCAGGTCACCGCCCCCGTGCGCAACTCCGTGTACGTGTACGCGGTGCAGCAGGACGACCAGACGGTCGGCACGGACCCCGTACAGGTGTCCAGGACGACCAGCCCGACCCGGGTCGTCTTCGACAAGGCGGCGGACACCGCCGTGTACGGCCGCTCCTACACGGTCGGCGGCACCGCGCAGTACCTGAGCCCGACGACGAGCACCTGGACGCCGCTGCCGGCCGCCGACCACGACACCGAGGTGCTCCTGACCGGCCCGAACGGCACCCACGCCTACGAGCTCGGCACCGGAGGCCGGTTCAGCGAGACGCTCGCCACGGTGACCGGTGACACCAGCTGGACGGCGGGCGTCGGAGGCTTCGCCTTCCTCCAGGGCGGCAACGCGCAGGCCACCCTGCACGCCCTCTCGCACTCCACCCTCGCCTGGTCCGACCACACCTTCACCGGCGCCGGGGCGGTCCGGGTCAAGGGCCGCCTCAGCGCCTCGGCGGGCCCGCTGCCCACCGGCCGCGTCCAGCTCCAGCAGTCGGCGGACGGCCGTACCGGCTGGACGACGGTGGCGACGGTGACCCCCGACGCGACGGGCGCCTTCGACGCCTGGCAGACGCTGCACAAGCCCACCGGCCACCTGCGCCTGTACTACCCCGGCAACGCGGACGCCACCGCCACCACGACCGGCGTCGTGCACCTGACCCGTGCGGTCACCCGCATCACCGGCTTCAACGCCTCGCCGGAGCCGGTGCGCAAGGGCCGGACCCTGACCGTGACGGGGACCCTGCAGCGCCAGAACGGCTCCACGTGGACGGGCGTGTCCGGTCAGCACGTGACCATCCGCTTCCGCGTCGCCGGAGGCAGGACCAGCACCGGCATGGCGACCGTGACCACGGGCAAGGACGGCAGGTTCACCCTCGCCTTCACCGCGAAGCAGGACGGCACCTGGAGCGCCGCGTACACGGCGACCAGCGCGTACCTGAACAGCACGTCCGCCGGCGACTACGTCGACGTACGCTGACCGCTTCTCCCGTCCGGGAGCGGCACCCTGCGGGTCGGCTCGGTCCAGGGGGCGAAGCGGGGGCGGGCGGGTTCGCGGGCGTTGGCCGGAGCGACGAGCGCGTGCAGCAAGCCGGCAGGATCGCCCGCAGGAGCAAACGAGCCGCGCCGCCCCGCACCTGGCGACCGGACCGGAGAGAACGGGAGAGGGGGAGCCGCCGCCGGGTCCGTGACGGTGCCCGCGACACTCGCGCACGGCAGCGCACCAGCGCCTGGACCGCCGTCGGGTACGCGACGTCGAGCGGTGGCGCGCGAGGCCCTGACGTCGGCCGACGTCGTCCAGTTCCCGTCGGCGTCGCGCTCGCGGCCGGACACGGGCCGCCCGCCCGAGCGGTCCGCGGCCGACCGGCCCACGCGGTGCCGCACCGGCGGAACGGCGGCAGGCCGACGCCCGTTCCGGCGCAGGCGGCTCCCGGTCCGGCAGCGCCGCCGAGGCCCGGCGGCCATGTGCGGATGCAACGGCATCCCGGTGCCGTCGCCCCTCGGCCGGAGCGCGGGGACCCAGCCCGGCGCGTACGGGAGGGGCCTGCCGTATACAAGTGACTGCGGCTGCCTCCAGAGGCGGCGGATCCGGCTGACGCTGTGGCGGTACGGTGTGCGACAGTCGATCGCCGGTTCCGCGATCGCCGACGAACAAGGGGGTTCCATGAAACACCGCCGCCCGCGCCCACGCCGCCAAGTGATAGCCAGAGCGGCCGGCACGGCGAGTGCGCTGGCCGTCGCCCTGGGTGCGGGGATGACGCCGGCGATGGCCGCCGGGAACAACACCGCCAAGCCGGCGGCCAACGGGTTCTCGCCCGACCAGACCGACCAGACCGAGCAGGCCGACCAGACCGCGCCCTGGGCGCCCACGAACGACGAGGCGGTGCTCCAGAAGTCCCTCGGCGCCAAGACCCTCAGCGCCCAGACCCTCGCAGCCGGCCGCGCCAACACGAACGGTCTGCAGCTCACCATGCCCGCCCCGACCGGGAAGTACAGCGTCGGCATGGTCGGCCTGCACCTCATCGACAAGTCCCGGACGGACCCGTACGTTCCCGGCAGCAAGCCCCGCGAGCTGATGGTCTCGCTCTGGTACCCGGCCACCAGCACGTCCGGGCACTACCAGGCACCCTGGATGCCGTCGATCTCCGGCGCCCACTTCCTCGCCACCCGCCACCTGTCGCCGCAGCAGGTGACCCTGCCGAGGACCGCGGGCCACGTCCTCGCCCCGGTGAACACCAAGCTCGGCAAGCTGCCCGTCCTGCTGTACTCGACCGGGCTGCACTCGGACCGCGCCATGGGCACCGCCCTCGCCCAGGACCTCGCCAGCCGCGGCTACCTGGTCGTCACCGTGGACCACACCCACGACGCCAACGAGGTGCAGTTCCCGGGCAACCGGCTGGAGCTGAACAGCATGCCGGCGGGTGCCCACTCGTCCGACACGCTGAAGGTGCGCGCGGCCGACATCAAGTTCGTCATCAACCAGCTCAGCACGCTCAGCAAGGGCGGCAACCCCGACGCCGGCAAGGCCACGCTCCCCGCCGGGCTGACGAAGTCGGTGGACATGTCCCGGATCGGGATGTTCGGCTGGTCGCTGGGCGGCGCGGCGGTCGCCACCTCCATGCAGCTCGACAGCCGTATCGCCGCCGGGGCCAACCTGGACGGCCAGTTCTTCGGGTCGGCCCAGAACAAGGACCTGAAGCGCCCCTTCATGCTCTTCAGCTCCGGCAGCCACAACCGCAACAACGACTCGTCGTGGCGCACGATGTGGTCGCACCTGAAGGGTTACCGGGTCGACATCAAGCTCAAGGGCTCGGCGCACCTGTCCTTCAGCGACAACGAGTGGATGGTGCCCCAGCAGGCGCGCCTGCTGGGCATCTCCCAGTCGCAGCTCCAGCAGCAGTACGGCACCATCGACCCGACCCGGGCGGTCAAGGTCCAGAGTGTCTACCTCGCGGCCTTCTTCGACCAGGAGCTGAACAAGAAGCACAGCACCCTGCTCGACGGTCCCTCCAAGACGTACCCGGAGATCTCCTTCGTCCCCTGACCGGACGACCGACCGGAGAGGCGAGGGGCGGGTCCCGTTCGCGGGTCCGCCCTTCGGCATGTCGGGGCGACCGCCCCGCGCGGGCCGGTCTCCTCCGGTCTTCTCCCCCCTGGCCAGTTCACACGTACGACACTGGCATGATTATGTGATGGTTATGTGATGGCGCGAGGCTAGAGTGTTTGCACCGTCAAACTTCGAACTTCTGGCGCCAGTTGAGGAAGGATCCGCTGCCCTGCCCTCCGCCCCCCGGGCGCCGCGCCGACACCGCGTCCGCCGCCGCGCCGATATGCCGATGCTTGGCGGGGTGCGCCCGCCGATAGCCGCTCTCGTCGTCCTGCTGCTGGTGGTCGCCGTCGTCACCGTGATCGGCCTCGACGGCATCCACGCGACCCGGGTGCCGCAGGCCGTGCTGAACGGGGAGCAGCAGGTCGCCGCGGACACCGCGCTGTCCATGCGCACCGCGATCGACGTCGAGGCGAGCTCGGTGCACCGCACGGCGAACACCTACCCCGCGACGAGCGCGTCGACCCCCGCGACCACGCTCAAGGCGCTGACCTCTGCCCGGAAGGCGGTCGTCGGCAGCGCGCTGCTCGACGCGCGCACCGGCAGACTGCTGGCGGCCGGCGGCAAGTCGGTGCCGCTGGCGGGGGTGGACGTCGCCAGGACGGCGTCCGGGCACGGCGTGCTCCGGCCCCGCCTGGTGACCGAGAACGGCACGCGGGAACTGCTGTACTTCGCCAAGGTCACGGTGCCCGCACAGCAGGACGACGCCAACCAGGACCAGCTCGTGAACCGGCCCGACCGGCAGTGGCTGCTCGTGGTCTCCGAGGTGCTCCCCGCCCTCACCACCTACGGCGACGGACGCGCCGCCGCGGTGCTCGACGCGGACGGCACCGCACTCGCCACCACGTCCCGGGGCACGGCGGCGCCGTCCGCCGCCGACGGCGGCCTGCCGGTGACGGCGGCCCGTGCGGCGAAGCAGTCGGGGAGTGACACGGACGCCTCGGGCAGTCTGCTGGGCGCCACCACGGGCGGCCGGCACACGGTGGCCGGCTGGGCCCAGATCGCCTCGGCGACCGGTCCGGGCACCACCGACGACCTCGGTCTCGTGGTGTTCACCTCGCGCACGGTGCCCGTCACGCCCGCCGCCGCCGACTACCTGCCCTTCGCCCTGAAGGCCGCGGGGGCGCTGGCCGGGGTCGCGCTGCTGCTCGGCCTGGCACTGCACTTCTTCGTGCAGCGGCCGCTGCTGCGGCTGTACCTGTCCGCCGGCCGGCTGGCCCGGGGCGCCACCGAGGACGGGACGGCCGCGCTGGAGGAGCTGTACCGACCGGTTCCGGTGCACGGCTTCGGGGAGATGGCCCGGATCGGGCGGGCACTGGAGTCACTGCGCAGGCAACTGCTCGGCGAGAGCGGCCCCGAGGAGATCCCGGCCCGGCGCGGACCGGGCTACCGGGCGCTGGCCGTGGCCGGCGTCGTGGTGGTGGCCTGCTGGGCGGTGCCGATGATCTCCGTGCTGAACCGGGCGGACGCCGCGACCGCCGTTCCCGCTCCGGTCCTCGCCGACCAGCAGGCGCGCACCGAGGTCGCGGCGAACCGGATCCGGCAGTCCCTCGACCAGTCGTACACCGACCTGACCGAGACGGCCGCACGGCTGCCGGGAACGAGCCGGGCGGACCAGGCCAAGGCGCTGCGGCGCGCCCTCGCCGACCATCGGTCGTACCGCTCGCTGTATCTCCTGGACCGCTCGGGCGGCATCACGCTGAGGGTGGGCGAGACGCCGCTGCGCACCCTCGTCCACGTGCCCCGGGGCGGCGGGATCACCACCGTCAACACCTCGGGCCGGATTCCGGCGATCGCGGCCTACGCCCAGGTCCGGACCGTCGCGGGCAAGGCCCCGGCGGCCGGCGTCGTGCTGTTCGGCGAGATCGACGTGAAGGCTCTCAACTCCCTTCTGCCCAGGCCGAAGCTGGGCAGCGTCTGGGTGACGGACCGCAACCACCGGGTGCTGGCGGCGAGTGTGGGGTACCGCGCTTTCCAGGCGCTGCCCGACGCCGGCCTGACCCGCCTCGCCCGCTCCACCCAGGGCGCCCCGGGAACCACGGGCACCGCGACCTCGGCGGTGCTGCACACCTCCTCCGGTCCGTCGCTGGACGCCGCCGCACCGCTGGCGCAGAGCGGCCCGACGGCCGGCCTCGGCTGGCACGTGGTGACCGCGGAGCCCGCGGCAGCGCTCCAGATCCCCGCGATGCAGGCCCAGCAGCGCACCATGCTCGCCGGGATCCTGGGCCTCACCCTGAGCGCGCTCTGCCTGGGCTGGCTCCATGTCCTGGTGATCCGGCCCCTGCGCTCGGTCGCCGTGCTCGTCGCCCGGCTCGCCGGCGGAGACCGCCGTACCGTGCTGCACCCGGTCAACCACGACGAGATCGGTTCGGTCACCCGCAGCCTGGAGCTGATCCGCCAGGCCCTGGCGGAACAGGACCGGGCAGCCAGATCCGGCCGTGCCGCCGGGCCCTACCGGCCCCTGCGCGAGAACACCCTCCAGCGGTAGAAGGACGGAATCGGCATGCTCTTCCTCTATGTCATAGTCCTGCTCTGCTGCGTCGGACTGTGGATCGCCGGAATCCTCGAACAGCAGCGGCACTTCGCGTCGCTGGAGCAGATACCCACGCGGGTGCTGGTCAACGGCATCCGCGGCAAGAGTTCGATCACCCGGCTGTGCGCGGGCGCCCTGCGCGGCGGCGGTCTGGTCACGGTGGCCAAGACCACCGGAACCGCGGCCCGGTTCATCCATCCGGACGCCACCGAGGAACCGATCTACCGCAAGTTCGGGCTGTCCAACATCGTCGAGCAGATCGGCATCGTGCGCCGGGCGGCGACCTACCGGCCGGACGCGCTGGTGATCGAGTGCATGGCGGTGATGCCCGCACTGCAGGAGATCAACCAGGAGAAGCTGATCCGTTCCACGATCGGCGTGCTGTGCAACGTCCGCGAGGACCATCTGGAGGAGATGGGGCCGACGCTGGACGACGTCGCCCGCTCGCTCTCCCGCTCCATGCCGGTGGGCGGGGTGTGCGTGACGGCGGAGAAGGACCGTTTCCACATCCTCCAGGAGGAGGCCGACGCCCGTAACTGCAGGCTGGTCTACGCCGACCCGGAGATGGTCACCGACGAGGAGCTGCGCGGCTTCAGCTGGTTCACCTTCAAGGAGAACGTGGCGATCGCGCTCACCGTCGCCGAACTCCTCGGCGTGGAGCGGCACACCGCGATGCAGGGCATGTGGGACGCGCCGCCCGACCCGGGCGTGCTGTCGGTGGAGCGCTACATCACGCCCGACGGCGGGCGGCTGCGGTTCGCCAACGTCTTCGCGGCCAACGACCCCGAGTCGACGCTGATGAACGTCAAGCAGCTGGAGGACCTGGGTGCCATCAGGCGGCCGCTCCACGCGGTCATCAACTGCCGCCCGGACCGGGTGGAGCGCAACGGCCAGATGGGCGCGATCGTCCCCGACCTCGGCGCCGAGACGGTGTTCCTGATCGGCCACCCGACCAAGAGCGCCCGCGACGCGATCCCGGCCGGCTTCACCGGACGGGTGGTGGACCTCGGCGGCGACCGCCGGGATCCCGCGGAGGTGACCGCGGCGATCCTCGCGGAACTCGGCCCGGCCTCCTCGCTGGTGGCGATCGGCAACATCCACGGCCAGGGCGAGCTGTTCCTGGAATGCCTCGCCGAACTGCCGCTGGACGAGTCCGAGGAGCTGCTCGACGCGGTTCCCGGCGGCGACGGACTGGACCAGGAGACCATGCAGATCGCGTTGGTCCGGCCGCAGATCGCGACGGCCCGGCCGCCGGAGCCGGAGCCGTACAGCTGGGTGGCGCCGCTGGAGACGACGATGGCCTTCCACTTTCCGGAACAGCGCGAGCTGGCCCGCCGGGTCGCCGCCCGCGAGGGCCGGCCCGACGGCCGGAACGCCGCAGACGACCCGCGCCACCCGTACGATCCGTCCCAGTCCACGAGGAACCCGTGATCCCCGCCAATCTCAACGCACAGACCGCCGCGCTCGGGATCGCCCTCGGGCTGGTCTTCTCGCTCGTCTGCTATCTGACCACCAACCTCTCCCCCGGTGGGATGATCACCCCGGGCTGGATCGCCCTCACGCTCGTCACCGACGTGCAGATGGCCGGGCTGATGGTCGGTGTGGCGGGGCTGACGTACTTCATGACGAAGCTGCTGCAGCGCACGGTGATTCTCTACGGAAAGCGGCTGTTCGCGGCCGTGGTGCTGTGCGCGGTGCTGATGCAGACCACCGTGATGCTCGCCCTCAGCCATGAGTTCCCGTTGCTTTATACGTCACAGACCCTTGGTTTCATCGTGCCCGGCCTGGTCTCCTACCAGATGGTCCGTCAGCCGCTGGCGCCCACGCTCATCTCGACCACCGCGGTGACGCTGGCCACCTACGTGGTGCTGGTCTCCGGTCTGCTGATCGGCGTCCTGCCCACCGCCTGACCCGGCCACCGCCCGCTCACCTCGCGTTTCAGGAGGATCGTCCATGCATTCCCAACACGCCGGCAGACGCAGCCAACCGAACCGCCGCGCCCTGCTCGGGACGATCGCGGGCGTCGCGGCCGCCGGGGTGGCGGGCGGGTTCGCCTGGGACCGCCTCGGGCACGACAGCGGCGACGCCGCGGCCGACGACGGCACCGGCACCGGCCCGAGCTCCCGGCCCACCGGAGCCCACACCTTCGAGCGGCTGACCGCCCCCGACCGCACCGTGGCCCGCTCCGCCGACGGCGGCACGCTCGCCACGTTCACCGACGGGGCGCGTACGGCCGTGCTCACCGGGCCCGCCCGTACCTTCAGCGAGCCGCGGACCACCGAGGCCAAGGTGACCACGGACGCCTGGGTGCGGGTGCTGCCGCACGCGTGGCAGCAGGGCATGGAGAAGTCCGCCTGGTTCAAGGGCTGGTTCCCCAAGGCGCTCGCCGACACCAGCCCGGACGTCTTCGCGGTGGCGTTCCAGTACAGCAGCGCCGGGGCCCGCGACAAGCGCAACGCCGACGGTGTGCGCTACGCGGGCACCGCGCACTTCGGCCCGCGCAATTCCAAGGTCAGCAACCCGCTGGACTTCGCCTACTACGACGAACAGTCCGACTTCTTCGACTATCTG
This sequence comes from Streptomyces sp. NPDC051987, assembly GCF_040680735.1. Taxonomy (NCBI): domain Bacteria; kingdom Bacillati; phylum Actinomycetota; class Actinomycetes; order Kitasatosporales; family Streptomycetaceae; genus Streptomyces; species Streptomyces sp. NPDC051987. Next base: position 43,207 of record NZ_JBFAXI010000062.1, read on the forward strand.
GGCGTGCCCTGGGACTTCCCGGACGGCACCCGGGTCCAGCCGGAGCAGGCCCGCTACGGCTGCGTCGACTGCTCCGGCTTCCAGCGGCTGGTGTGGGGCTACCGCATGGGCATTCCCATGCACAACACCAACACCAAGGGCGTCGGCCTGCCGCGCCGGGCGTACGCCATCGCCGCCTACGGCCCCGGGCGTCTGATCATCCCCCAGACCGACGAGCGGCCCACCGATCTGGGCGTCCTGCAACCCGGTGATCTGGTCTTCTTCGCCATCATCAAGGACCGCCCGAACTTCATCGACCACGTCGGCTTCTACATGGGCCTCGACGACCAGGGCCGCCACCGCTTCTACTCCAGTCGCTCCGCCGCCAACGGGCCGACCATGGGTGACCTGTCGGGCCACGCGCTGCTGGACGGCACGGACTTCTACGCCCGCGGCTTCCGGGCGGCCCGCCGCCTGTGATCCCGCCGCCCGTGCCCCGCCGCTCCACCTGACCTGCCGATCCGAGGACCCCCACTGCCATGACCGCCATCCCCGCCGTCCGGCCCACCGGAGCGCACCGAGGCCGCCGGGCGGCGAACCGACGCCCCGGCCTGCCGGAAGACGCCGCGCGCTGGGAGCGCCCGGCGCTCGCCGCGGTGCTGGTCGTCGCCACCGTGCTGTACTCCTGGGGCATCGGGCACGCCGCGCTGCACCCCTTCTACGGGGCGGCGATACGGTCGATGTCCAGCGGCTGGCGGGCCTTCTTCTTCGGCGGGCTCGACGCCAGCGGTGCGATGAGCATCGACAAGCTGCCCGGCGCCTTCTGGCCCGACGCGATCTCCGTCTGGATCTTCGGCCCGCACACCTGGGCGGCCGCGCTTCCGCAGGTCGTCGAGGGTGTCCTCACCGTATGGCTGCTGCACCGGATCGTCCGGGCCTGGGCCGGTCCGTTCGCCGCGCTGACCGCCGCGCTGGTGCTCACCCTGACCCCGGTCACGGTGGTCCTCACCCGGGCCACCATCCCGGACACCGCGCTGACCCTGCTCCTGGTGGCGGCCGCCGGGGCGCTGCAGAAGGCGGTGCGCACCGAACGGCTGCTGCCACTGGTCACCTGCGGTGTCTGGGTGGGGCTCGCGTTCCAGACGAAGATGCTGCAGGCCTGGCTGGTGCTGCCGGTCTTCGCCGCCGTGTACCAGCTCGCCGCACCCGGAACGGCGTTGCGTCGGGCGCTGCGCGTCCTGCTGGGCGGTGCGGTCGCGCTGACGGTCTCCTGTCTCTGGGCGCTGATCGCGTGGGCGACACCGGCCGGCAGCCGCCCGTACCTCGACGGGACGACCGACAACAATCCGTTCGCCCTGGTCTTCGGCTACAACGGCCTGAGCCGCTTCAGCAGCGATTCCACCGCGTTCGGCGCCGTCGCCGGCACCGCCACCAGCCGCACCACCGGCAACACCGGCTGGGACATGCTGATCAACAACACGGTCGGCCCGCAGGTCGCCTGGTTCCTGCCGCTCGCCGTGCTGGCCGCGGTCCTGGGCGTCGTCTGGCGCACCGGGCGGCCGCGAACCGACCTGCTGCGCGCGGGATTCCTGCTGTGGGGCGGCTGGCTGGCCATGCACACCCTGGTGTTCAGCGTCTCCAACGGCAACCACGCCTACTACACGGCCGTCATCGCCCCGGCGCTCGCCGCACTGGCCGGCGGCGGCCTCGCGCTCTTCCGGTCGGAGTACGAGGCGGCGCACGAGCCGGAGCACGAGCCGGAGCAGGGAGGGGACCACGAGCCGGAGCTCGGGCAGGAGCGGGGCCCGGAGCACGGGCAGGAGCGGGGCCCGGAGCTCGGGCAGGAGCGGGGCCCGGAGCACGGCCAGGAGCCGGAGCCGGAGCGCGAGCCGGTGCCCTGGTCGCCGTACCTGTGGGCGCAGGCGGCGCAGCCGTGGTCGCCGCAGGTGCCGGTGGCCGAGTCCGAGCACGGGGCGGCGCCGGCGCCTGCGCCTGTGCGGGGCAGCCGGCGGCACTTGGCGCTGCCGGCGGCGATCGCGCTGACGACGGTGTGGGCGCTGGTGCTGGACTGGCCGACCCGGTTCGTCTCCTGGCTGCTGCCGGTCGCCGTGATGCTCGCCCTGTGCGCCGTGGTGGGCCTGTGGAGCCGCGGGCCGCGCACCTCGCCCCGGATGGTCCACGCCGCCCTCGCCGCCGGGATCGCGGCCACCCTGGTCGTACCGGCCGGCTGGGCCTTCTCCAGCCTCGACCCGCTCTACGCGGGCGCCGCGGCCTCGCCGATGACCGGTCCGGTCGGCAACTCGTACCACGAACACCAGCACCGCGCCCCGCGGCGCGTAGGGCTCGGCCGGCCCAGCGCCCGCGACACCGCCCTGCTCGACTACCTCTCCGCGCACCGCGACGGCGAGAAGTACCTGCTCGCCACCCAGGCCGCCTACACCGCGGAGCCCCTGCTGCGCGCGAAGACCGAACCCATCCTCGTCATGGGCGGCTTCACCGGCGACACCCCCTTCCCCACCGCCCAGCAGTTCGGCAGCCTCGTCGCCGCCCACCAGGTGCGCTACGCGCTGCTCACCACCCAGCGGCCCACCAGTGCCACCACCACCTGGGTGAAGTCGCACTGCAAGCGCGTCCCGCCCACCGCCTACGGCCGCCGCGCCGACGGCAGCTTCAGCCTCTACGACTGCCGCCCCCGGAAGTAGGGCGAGGCTCCCCGGCAGAGGGGCCGCGGACACGTCGACGGCCCCCCGGTGTGATCACCGGGGGGCTCGAGACCCTGGACGACCCGAAGATCCTCCACCCGACCGACGCGATCATCCGTACGGCCGTGACCTGCGTGTGCGGC
>NZ_JBFAXI010000063.1:0-45283 GCF_040680735.1 Streptomyces sp. NPDC051987
TGGCGCGCCCCTGGTGTTTTCAGTGGTGGTGGCCCGGGGTCGCCTCCTGGTCGCCGAGGTCCGGCGGAGCGCAGTAGTCGACGTCCGATTCCGGAGAGATGAGGTCTCCGGATTCGATGTCGGTGCAGTAGGCGTCGAAGACCTCGCCGGCGGTGAGGGGGAGGAGGGTGTTGCCGCGCAGTCGCCAGCCGTAGACCCGGTCGGGGGTGCCGGGGGCGCTGGTGCGCATGACGAGCCCGCCGGGGCTGTCCGTGGCGAGACCGAGGGCGAGGACGCTGGTGAACTCGAGGGCTTCGGCCTCGTCGAGGTGGGTGGTGCCCTCGCTGTTCTGGTCAGCGTGCAGGACGGCGACGAGGGTTTCGGGTGGTCCGGAGACGCTGCAGACGAGGTGCCGGTTGCCCGCGGGGGCGGTGTCGAGGATGCGGCTCAGGAGGTGGTTGGCGCGGGCGAAGGCGGCGCGTCCGACGTCCTCGCCGCAGGTGGGGCAAGGGCCGAGGCGGGCGAGGAGCGTGCTGGCGTACTCCCAGGTGGCCTGGCGTACCGCCTCGTCGACGAGGGCGGGGACCAGGTCGGTGAGGGGGCGGCCGTCGTAGGGGACGGTGGCGCCGGTGGCCGCGAGTTCGGCGGTGAAGCGGGTGCGGCTGGCCGGGTTGTCCGGGTCGAGTCCGGCGGCGGTGCAGAACTCGGCGAATTCCTCCGGGTCGAAGAGGGCGAGGGTGGTGTGGGTGCCCTCGGCGGCGCGGGTCCTGAGGAGGGATTCGATCTGGCGGAGGTAGGTGAGGTGGTCGTCGAAGGTGAAGGTGCGGTAGCGCCGCATGGCGCTGAAGTCGTGTTCGTCGGTCAGCAGGCCGATGGTGCCGGCGATCTCGCGGCGCAGGACGCGTCGCATGGTCCGGTGGTCGGTGTGCGCCATGGTTCCCCCTGTGTGCGGTCGATCAATGCTCACTCACAGTAACCGGCACCACTGACAATGCGTGCCGCGGAACCCGGTCGCGGACCTGACGGCGCTGGATTCCGCAGCTGACGGAGCCAGGGAGGGTCAGGCGCGCTTGCGGGCCAGGTCCTCGAAGTAGCTCAGCAGGTCGAGGTTGTCGATGGAGCCGGGGTTGACCGCCTTCTCCAGAGGCGCGCCCTGGAGCAGGCGTTTGACCGGGACCTCGATGCGTTTGCCGGTGAGGGTGTGCGGGACGCCGGGGACCTCGATGATCTCGTCGGGGACGTGCCGGGGCGAGAGCTGTTCGCGGATGGCCTGCCGGACGCGGTTCAGCAGGGCCTCGTCGAGTACCGCGCCCGGTGCCAGGTGGACGAAGAGGGGCATCCAGTAGCCCCCGTCGGGCTGCTCGACGCCGATCACGAGGGACTCCCTGATCTCCGGGAGGCGCTCGACGACCTCGTAGATGTCCGCCGAGCCCATCCGAACGCCCTGGCGGTTGAGCGTGGAGTCGGAGCGACCGTGGATGATCACCGAGCCTCGTGCGGTGACGGTGATCCAGTCGCCGTGGCGCCACACGCCGGGGTAGGTGTCGAAGTAGCTCTCGTGGTAGCGGCTGCCGTCGGGGTCGTTCCAGAAGCGGATCGGCATGGAGGGCATGGGTTTGGTGACGACCAGTTCGCCCACTTCGTCGATGACGGGGTTTCCGGCCGGGTCCCAGGCCTGGAGGTCGGTGCCGAGGCCGGGCGCCTGCAGTTCGCCGGTGTACACGGGGAGTGTGGGTACGGCGCCCGCGAAGCAGGAGCACACGTCGGTGCCGCCGCTGACGGAGGCGATCCAGAGGTCGGCCCCGCTGTCCGCGAACTCGTCGTGCAGCCAGCGGAAGCCGTCGGGGGGCAGCGGGGAGCCGGTGGTGGCGACGCACTTCACCCGGGAGAGGTCGTGGTCCCGGGCGGGGTGCACGCCGGCCTTGCGGCAGGCCATCACGTAGGCGGCGGACGTGCCGTAGAGGGTGGCTCCGGTGCGTTCGGCGACGCGCCACTGGGCGCCGGTGTCGGGATAGCCGGGGCTGCCGTCGTACAGGACGATCGTGGTGCCGGTGAGCAGGCCGGAGACGAGGAAGTTCCACATCATCCAGCCGGTCGAGGTGTACCAGAAGAAGCGGTCCTCGGGGCCCAGGTCGCAGTGCAGTCCGAGCTGTTTGAGGTGTTCGACCAGGATGCCGCCCTGGGACTGGACGATGGCCTTGGGCAGGCCGGTGGTGCCGGAGGAGTACAGCACCCAGAGCGGGTGGTCGAAGGGGACCTGTTCGAACTCGGGTTCGGTGTCGGCCGAGGTGAGCGCCGACCACTCCAGGGCGCCCTCGGGAGCCGGGGTGCCGAGCAGCGGGATGTGCACGACGGCGCGCAGGGTGGGCAGTTCGCGGCGGAGTTCGGCGACGATCTCGCGGCGGTCGTGTTCCTTGCCGCCGTAGCGGTAGCCGTCCACGGTGAACAGGACGACGGGTTCGACCTGCTGGAAGCGGTCCAGGACGCTGCGGGCGCCGAAGTCGGGGGCGCAGGAGGTCCAGACGGCGCCCACGGCCGCGGTGGCGAGGAGGGCGACGACGGCCTGCGGGACGTTCGGGAGGTAGCCGCTGACGCGGTCACCGGGGCGGACGCCGAGGCCGCGGAGTTCGGCGGCCAGGGAGCCCACCTGGCGGCGCAGCTCCGCCCAGGTGACCGGGCGGGGTTCGTGGGTCTCGTCGACGTGCAGGAGAGCGGGCTCGTCCGCGCGGGTCGCGGCGGCGCGCAGGGCGTGTTCGGCGTAGTTCAGCCGGGCGCCGGGGAACCACTCGGCGCCGGGCATGGAGCGGTCGCCGAGCACGCGCGCGTAGGGCGTGGAGAACCGCACGTCGAAAAAGTCGGTGACGGCCTTCCAGAAGGTGTCGAGGTTGTCCAGGGACCAGTGGTGCAGTGCCGGGTAGCCGCCGTCGGCGGGGGCTCCGTGGTGTTGCGCCGCCCAGGACTGGAACCTGGTGACGCGTGCCTGGGCGATCCGCTGCGGATCGGGCTGCCAGAGCGGCTGGGGGTTCGCGGTCGACATGGGGCGGCTCCCGGGCTTCTGCGCGTGTGCGTGGGCCGCGCACAGGCTGGGGTGTGCGCGTGACGCGGCTGACAGGGACGATGCCATGTGATCGACTTCTACACCAGGGCGCGCTCCACATAGTCCGTGTCGTGACGATGTGGTCCCGGCACGGGTGAACGGCAGTTGAACGGCACGCGCATGTGGAGCGCTGAGTGGCAGGGTGAGCAGCATGGACGGTCGTGGCCTGGTGCGTTCGGTAAGAGTGGTCGGTTCGAGCAAGGCGGCTCAGGGGTTGCGTACCGTACGGGCGGCGTGGCGCAGGCGGCGGATCGATGCCGCCGGGCTGCCCGCGCGGGGCGCTGAGCGGGCGCGGGTGCCGGGACCGGTGCGGGACGCGGAGCCGGGGCCGGGCGGCGGGGTGATCCGGTTCAGCCGGTCCGAGCTGCGGATCACGGTCGCCGTGAACGGGGCCGTCTTCTGGGGCTGGGACGGGGCCGGTCCGGAGCCGTCGTACGCCCTCGCGGGGCGCTGCCCGGAGCCGGATCCGCGGGCGGTGCTGGAGCCGGACACGGACGGCGGCTGGCGGGTCGTCGCGGAGCGGGTGACGGTCAGCGTGTCGCGGCACGGGGCGGTGGAGGTCTGCACGCCTGGTGGCGTGATGCTGCGGCGGGATCTGCCGCCGCGCTGGTGGGAGCCGGTGGGTGGGGGTCCGGCGCGGTGGGTGCAGCGGTCGGAGGTGGCCGCGGACGCGCGGTTCTTCGGGCTTGGCGGGCGTGCCTCGGGGCCGCGGCTGCGGGACGGCACGTACCGGCTGTGGAACACCGATCCGGGCCGTCCCTTCGGGCCCGGTGACGATCCGCTGTACCTCACCATGCCGGTCCAGCTGGTGGTGGCGGACGCGGCGGCGCATCTGGTGTTCCACGACAGTTCCTGGGACGGGACGGTGACGCTCCTGGAGGGCGAGGAGGGCGCCGGTTCCGGGCATGACCGGGCGGGGCGCTGTGAGCTGCGGATGGACGGCGGTCCGCTGCGCTGCTGGGTGATGGTGGGCACCCCCGCGCGTGTGCTGCACACGTGGGCCTCGCTCACGGGTGCGCCCGCGCTGCCGCCGGCGTGGGCGCTCGGCCATCACCATGCGCGCTGGGGGTTCGGCAGCGAGCAGGAGGTGCGGCGGATCGTCGCCGGTTACCAGGAGCGCGGGCTGCCGCTGGACGCCGTCCACCTCGACATCGACCACTACGACGCCCACCAGGTGTTCACCGTCGATCACGAGCGCTTCCCGAAGCTGCCGGCGCTGGCGGAGGAGTTGCGGCGGGACGGGATCCGGCTGGTGTCGATCGTCGATCCGGCGGTGAAGGCCGAGCCGGGCAACGCGGTCCACGACAGCGGGACGGCGGTCGACGCCTTCGTCCGTGACGCCTCGGGGCGGACGGTGGAGGGGGTGGTGTGGCCCGGGGAGACGGTCTTTCCCGACTTCACGGACGCGCGCGTGCGCTCGTGGTGGGGCGGACTGTACGAGGAGCGGCTCGCCATGGGTTTCGCCGGGTTCTGGCACGACATGAACGAGCCGACGTCCTTCAGCGCCTTCGGCGAGTCCACGCTGCCGCGCTCGGCCCTGCACTCCTTGGAGGGGCGCGGCGGCGACCACCGGGAGGCGCACAACGTCTACGCGCTCTGTATGGCGCGGGCGGCCTACGAGGGGCTGCGCGACCTCGCGCCGAAGGAGCGGCCCTTCCTGTTCTCCCGCTCGGGGTGGGCCGGCATGCAGCGCTACGGGGGCGCGTGGTCCGGTGACGTGGCCACCGGCTGGCCGGGGCTGCGCGCGTCGCTGTCGCTGGTGCTGGGGCTGGGGCTGTGCGGGGTGCCGTACTCGGGGCCGGACGTGGGCGGTTATGACGGGAGTCCGTCGCCGGAGCTTTTTCTGCGCTGGTTCCAGCTGGGCGCGTACCTGCCGCTGTTCCGTACGCACGCGAGCATGCGGGCCGGGCGCCGGGAGCCGTGGGAGTTCGGCGCCGAGGTGCTGGAGCACGCGCGCGTGGCCCTGCTCGAACGGCGGCGTCTGCTGCCGTACTTCGTGACGCTGGCGCAGCTGGCGCGGCGGACCGGAGCGCCGTACGTGCGGCCGGTGTGGTGGGGTGCCCCGGAGGACCGGGCGCTGCGCGACTGCGAGGACGCGTTCCTGCTGGGCGATGCTCTGCTGGTGGCTCCGGTGCTGGATCCGGGTGCCGACCGGCGTGCGGTGCAGCTGCCCCGTGGGCGCTGGTACGACACGGTGACCGAGCAGGCGTACGAGGGGCCGGGGCAGGTGCTCGTCGACGCCCCGCTGTCGCGGATCCCGGTGCTGGCACGCGCGGGTGCCGTCCTGCCCGTGCGGGACCAGGACGGCGGGACGCTGCTGGAGGTGTGGGCGCCCGCTCGGGGGCGGGCCGGGAGCGGGCTGGTGGCGGTGGACGCGGGCGACGGCTGGGACGAGCCGGAGGTGGAGCGATACGTGGCCCGCTGGGAGGGCCCGCGGGTCGTCGTCCGGCGCGAGGACGAGACCGGCGTGCGCGAGCCGTCCTGCCCTGTCCGGGTCCGGGGGCTGGGCTGAGCCGGAGGGCTCAGTAGCGGCCTTCGAACCACGCGCGTACGGCGAGGCTGTGCAACGGGAAGGCGAGCTCATCGGGGCGGCGCAGCAGGTGCCAGCCCTCTGTCTCGTCGGTCGCCGCCGACGGCGGGAGGCCTTCGGCGGGGCGTTCCGGGAGGAGTCCGAACAGCAACAGGTGCCCGTCGGGTGAGCTCATGGCGTCGACGAGCCGTACGTCGCGGGCGGCCGCCTCGATGCCCGTCTCCTCCTTGAGCTCACGGACGACGGCGTGCCGCCAGTCCTCGCGGTCGTCCACGTAACCGCCCGGCAGTGCGGTGCCTCCGCGAGCGGGAGCCACGGTGCGGGTGATGACGACCAGGGCGGTGCCCTTCGTGTCGTAGACGGGCTGGAGGGCGATCGCCACCGGCAGCGGGTTGCGGTAGGCGGCCTGGCCGCAGGCCGGGCAGGTGCGGGGCCAGCCGGAGATTCCCTCTCCGTAGGCCGCTCCGCAGCTCGAACAGTGCGAGCCGGGTGCGGAGTTGGCAGGTGGATGCTGATTTTCGGACACGCGCGGACTTTATCCGATCAGGAGAACGACGTCTTACCGGCAACGGAGCGCCCCGTTCCGGAAGTGAACCGACATCCGGCGACCCGACGCGGGAACGGGCCGGGCAGTGCGGCCCGCCGACGCGGCCTGCCCAACTCGGGCGACCCGTGGCACACTTCTGACGTTCCGTCAGATCTGCTGGGCTGGAGGAGCTTTGTCACGTACACGCACGCCGACCGTCGCCGGCTGGTTCACCGGCGAGGGGGACGGCTTCCGGCTGCTGGGGACCCGCTGCGCGGCCTGCGCCGCGGTCTTCTTCCCGCGTGAGGACGTGCACTGCCGCAACCCCGGGTGCGCGGGCGGCGACCTGGAGGAGGTCCCGCTCTCCCGGCGCGGACGGATCTGGTCGTACACCGACAGCAGGTACCGTCCGCCGTCACCCTATGTGAGCGACCCGGAACTTCCGTGGGAGCCGTATGCGTTGATCGCTGTGGAGCTGGAGTCCGAGCGCATCGTGGTGCTGGGACAGGCGGTTCCCGGCATCACCGCCGCGGACCTGGCGGTGGGCATGGAGGTCGAGGTCGTCCCCGGAGTGCTCGGCGAGGACGCCCGGACGACCTGGACGACCTGGCACTGGCGGCCGACGGGAGTCGCGGCATGACGGCGGACGTGGCGGTGCTCGGTGTGGGCATGCACCCCTGGGGCAAGTGGGGGCGCGGCTTCGCCGAGTACGGGACGGCGGCGGCTCGCGCGGCGCTCGCGGACGCCGGACTCGCATGGCGGGACATCGGCTCGATCGTGGGCGCGGACACGGTGCGTGGCGGGTATCCCGGCTACGTGGCGGGCGCCACCTTCGCCAAGGCGCTGGGCTGGCAGGGCGCCCGGGTCACGAGCGTGTACGCCGCGTGCGCGTCCGGGGCCCAGGCGATCGCCGCGGCGCGGGCACAGATCCTGGCCGGCCTCGCGGACGTGGTGCTCGTGGTCGGTGCGGACGCGGCGCCCAAGGGCTTCTTCCGACCCGCCGGAGGGGACCGGCCGGACGATCCCGACTGGCTGCGCTTCCGGCTGCTGGGGGCGACGAACCCGACGTACTTCGGGCTGTACGCGCGCCGCCGGATGGCGGAGTTCGGAGACACCCCCGAGGACTTCGCGCTGGTCAAGGTGAAGAACGCGGCCATGGGGGCGCTCAATCCGTACGCCCGCTACCGCGTACGGGTCACCGCCGAAGAGGTCGCCGCGTCCCGGGTGGTCGCGGACCCGCTGCGGCTGCTGGACATCTGCGCCACCTCGGACGGCGGGGCGGCGCTGGTGCTGTCCAGTGTGGAGTTCGCGCGCCGGCACGGGGCGCCTCGGCCGGTACGGATCCGCGCGGTGTCCACCGTCACACCCCGCTATCCGAGCACGGTGCTGGATCTGCCGGACATCGCCACCGACTCCGCGGCGGCGGTGGAGCCGCCGGCGGAGTCCTTCCGCGCGTCGATCGCACGCGCCGCCTACGACGAGGCGGGCATCGGCCCCGAGGAGTTGTCGCTCGCCGAGGTGTACGACCTGTCCACCGCGCTGGAGCTGCAGTGGTACGAGGACCTCGGGCTGTGCGGTGCGGGCGAGGCGGCGAAACTGCTGCACGAGGGCGCGACGGCCCCGGGCGGGCGGATCCCCGTCAACTCCAGCGGCGGGCTCGCGTCCTTCGGGGAGGCCGTGCCGGCTCAGGCGATCGCCCAGGTCTGCGAGCTGACCTGGCAGTTGCGGGAGGCCGCGGGCGACCGGCAGGTGGCGCACGCGCGCGTGGGGATCACGGCCAACCAGGGACTGTTCGGGCACGGCTCGTCCGTGATAGCGGTGCGCTGAGATCACGGGTCGGAGAGCGCGGGGCTCATACCCTGAGTGACCCCCGGAACGGGCCCGCCGTAATCCCGAACTCGACGGCGGACTCGCCGTGCCGATCCTCCGCTCCGCGGCCCGCAAGGAGGCACTGCTGCCGCCGCACAGCAACGGGTGCGCGGTGGCGGAGCCGTGACAGCTGTCCGCCGACGGGTTGACTGTCATCGTTGCCGTCGTCGACCTTGACGCCCCCTGGGTGCCGGTGAAAACTTCCGGTGTCGGTCGACATCGCCGTACATTCTCGGCGCATTCAGACACCCCGCCGTGGGCTGCTCATGTCTCACGGCCCGTTTTCCCCTGGGCGATTCGGCTGCCACGGCACGCTCGTCACGGACGCCGGGCGGGGCGCGGGACCTACCCTGCCTTCGGCTGACGTCGCCAAGGGAACCGTTCCTGCTCAATGCGCCGGGGTCGATGCCCCCGGCCAGCGCCCTAGGAGCCGCCATGAGCAACGGAGACATCTTCGTCGGCGAAGTCATCGGTACGGCCATCCTGATCCTGTTCGGTGCCGGGGTGTGCGCCGCGGTCACCCTCAGACACTCCAAGGCCCGGGCGGCGGGGTGGGTGGTGATCGCGTTCGGCTGGGGATTCGGCGTCCTCGCCGGCGCCTACACCGCCGCTCCGCTCTCCGGCGGGCAGCTGAACCCCGCCGTCACCCTCGGCATCGCCGTGGACACCGGCGTGTGGGGCAAGGTGTGGGTGTACCTGCTCGGGCAGTTCGTCGGTGCGGTGCTCGGGGCCGCGCTGACCTACCTGGTCTATCTGGCCCAGTTCCAGGCCAACGTGCGCGACGAGGAGTCCGGAGAGGAGCCGACCGAGACGCTCGGCATCTTCTCCACGATCCCGGAGATCCGGAACCCGGTCGCCAACCTGGTCACCGAGATCATCGCGACGATCGCGCTCGTCCTGCCGATCCTCGCGTTCGGACTGACCAAGGGGCTCGGCGAGTCCGGCACGACCGTGCTGATCGTCTCCCTGCTCGTCGTCGGCATCGGGCTGTCGCTCGGCGGCCCCACCGGTTACGCCATCAACCCTACGCGCGACCTCGGCCCCCGGATCGTGCACACGTTCCTGCCGATCCCCAACAAGGGCACGTCGGACTGGGGGTACGCCTGGATCCCGGTCGTCGGGCCCCTGATCGGCGGGGCTCTCGCGGGCCTCATCTACAACGTGGCCTTCTGACCCGCGCGGCCCTCCCACCCACGCAGCCTTTCGACCCAGCGACCAAGGGGCAGCCATGACGGACACCGCCGAGACGTACGTCGCCGCGATCGACCAGGGCACCACGTCGAGCCGCTGCATCATCTTCGACCACGGTGGCGCGATCGTCGCCGTCGACCAGCGTGAGCACCGGCAGATCTTCCCCAAACCGGGCTGGGTGGAGCACGACGCCACCGAGATCTGGTCCAAGGTGCAGGCCGTGGTGGCCGGGGCGCTCGCCAACGCGGGCCTGCGGCCGGACCAGTTGAGCGCGCTGGGCATCACCAACCAGCGCGAGACGACCGTGCTCTGGGACCGTGCCACCGGCAAGCCGGTGCACAACGCGATCGTCTGGCAGGACACCCGCACCGCGGCCCTGTGCCGTGAACTGGGCGGCAGCGACGGCCAGGACCGCTTCCGCGAGCAGACCGGACTGCCCCTGGCCAGCTACTTCTCCGGCCCCAAGGCAGCCTGGCTGCTGGACAACGTGCCCGGACTGCGGGACCGGGCCGAGCGCGGCGAGATCGCCTTCGGAACCATCGACTCCTGGCTGATCTGGAACCTCACCGGCGGCCCGGACGGCGGCCGGCACGTCACCGACGTCACCAACGCCGGGCGCACCATGCTGATGAACCTGGAAACCCTCCAGTGGGATCCCGCCATCCTCGCCGCGATGAACGTCCCCGCGTCGGTCCTGCCCGAGATCAGGTCCTCCGCCGAGGTGTACGGCACCGCCGTCGGCCAGCTCGCCGGGGTGCCGGTGGCGTCCGCGCTGGGCGACCAGCAGGCGGCGGTCTTCGGGCAGGCCTGCTACGACGTCGGCACGGCGAAGAACACCTACGGGACGGGCAGCTTCCTCCTGCTCAACACCGGCAACCGGCCGGTGCCGTCCAAGAGCGGGCTGCTGACGACGATGGGCTACAAGATCGGCGACGAGGCGCCGGTGTACTGCCTGGAGGGTTCGATCGCGATCACCGGCGCGCTCGTCCAGTGGTTCCGCGACCAGCTCGGCATCATCCGCACCGCCGACGAGATCGAGCCGCTCGCGGCGAGCGTCGACGACAACGGCGGTGCCTACATCGTGCCCGCCTTCTCCGGCCTGTTCGCGCCCTACTGGCGTGCGGACGCGCGCGGGGTCGTCACCGGGCTCACCCGCTACGTCACCAAGGCGCACCTCGCCCGCGCGGTGCTGGAGGCGACGAGCTGGCAGACGCGGGAGGTCGTGGACGCCATGCTCCAGGACTCCGGTGTGCAGATCACCACCCTGAAGGTGGACGGCGGCATGACCGGCAACAACCTCCTGATGCAGCACCAGGCCGATGTCCTCGGGGTGCCGGTCATCCGGCCCAGGGTCGCCGAGACGACCTGCCTGGGCGCCGCCTACGCGGCCGGCCTGGCCACCGGCGTGTGGAACGACCTGGACGAGCTCAAGTCGCACTGGCGCAAGGACGCGGAGTGGACGCCCGCGATGGCGGCGTCGGTGCGTGAGCGGGAGTACGCGAGCTGGCGCAAGGCGGTGGAGAAGAGCTTCGGCTGGCTGACGGACGGCGAATGACCGCCCCGTGACCACGGCCCGTACCCCGGTCGGCGGGGGTACGGGCCGTGCCGCCGCCGTTCAGGTGGTGACGGCCTGCCGATGGCCCGCCGCGTACGCCATCGCGTGCCGGACGACGCCGATGAGCACGTCCTTGACCGACTCGCGGTCCCGGGCGTCGCAGAGCACGACCGGTACGTCCGGGTCGAGGTCGAGGGCCTGACGCACCGACTCCACCGGGTAACGGGCCGCGTCCGCGAAGCAGTTGACGCCGACGAGGAAGGGTATCGACCGCCGCTCGAAGTAGTCGACGGCGGCGAAGCAGTCCTCCAGGCGGCGCGTGTCGGCGAGCACGACCGCACCCAGCGCGCCCTCGGCCAGCTCGTCCCACATGAACCAGAACCGCTCCTGGCCGGGCGTGCCGAACAGGTACAGGACCAGGTCGTCGCGCAGGGTGATGCGGCCGAAGTCCATGGCGACGGTGGTGGTGCGCTTGCCCTCGACGCCGGAGGTGTCGTCGACCGGCCGCCCCGCCTCGGTGAGCAGCTCCTCGGTGCGCAGGGGCCTGATCTCGCTGACCGCGCCGACCAGGGTCGTCTTGCCCACGCCGAAGCCGCCGGCCACGAGGATCTTGAGCGTGACGGGCTCGACCGGGGGCTTGCCACGCTCGGATCGCCCGAAGATCATCGTTTTCTCCTGCTTGATGGGGTCGTTGAGGTGATGGTGGTGCCGGACGACGGGCGGCCGTATCCGCCGCCACCCGGGGTTTCGATGACGAGCACGTCGTCGGGGCCGACGGCCGCGGCATCGCTGCCGCGGAGTTCGGTGACCGTGCCGTCGGCCCGCTCCACCCGGTTGGCACCGAGCGCGCCGGGCTCGCCCCCGGCCATGCCGTACGGCGGCACGCGGCGATGCTGGGAGAGGGTGGAGACGGCCATCGGTTCGAGGAAGCGGACGCGGCGGACCGCACCGTCCCCACCGTGCCAGCGGCCCGCGCCGCCGCTGCCCGGCCGCACGGCGAACTCGTCGAGGCGGACGGGCAGCCGCCACTCCAGTACCTCCGGGTCGGTGAGCCGGGAGTTGGTCATGTGGGTCTGGACGACGCTCGCGCCGTGGAAGCCGTCACCGGCACCGGATCCGGAGGCGACGGTCTCGTAGTACTGGTGGCGTTCGTTGCCGAATGTGACGTTGTTCATGGTCCCGGAGCCCTCGGCCTGGACGCCGAGCGCCGCGTAGAGGGCGCCGGTGATGGCCTGGGAGGTCTCGACGTTGCCCGCGACGACGGCGGCCGGGGGTTCAGGTGCCAGCATCGAACCGGGCGGTACGACGATGTCGAGGGGGCGCAGACAGCCGTCGTTGAGCGGGATGTCGTCGGCGACGAGGGTGCGGAAGACGTAGAGCACGGCCGCGTTGACGACGGCGAACGGGGCGTTGAAGTTGGTGGCGAGCTGGGCGGAGGTGCCAGTGAAGTCGATGGTGGCGCGCCGCCTGTCGCGGTCCACGCGCACGCGTACCCGGATGACGGCGCCGGAGTCGGTCTCGTAGGCGTACGCGCCGTCGTCGAGGACGTCGATGACCCGGCGCACCGCTTCCTCCGCGTTGTCCTGGACGTGCCGCATGTAGGCCTGGACGACGTCGAGGCCGAACTCCTCGATCATGCCGCCGACCTCGTCGACGCCTTTGTGGTTGGCGGCGATCTGGGCGCGCAGGTCGGCGAGGTTGGTCGGGATGTTGCGGGAGGGATAGCGGGCCCCGGCCAGCAGCCTTTGCGTCTCGGCCTCCCGGAAACGGCCGTTCTCGGCGAGCAGCCAGTTGTCGAAGAGGACGCCCTCCTCGTCGATGGTGCGGCTGTTCGCCGGCATCGAGCCCGGCGCGATGCCGCCGATCTCGGCGTGGTGCCCGCGGGAGGCGACGTAGAAGAGGATCCGGTCACCCTGCGTGGCGAAGACCGGGGTGATCACGGTGACGTCGGGCAGGTGGGTGCCGCCGTGGTAGGGGTCGTTGACGGCATAGGTGTCGCCGGGACGCATCGAGCTGCCGCGGCGGCGGATGACCTCTTTGACGCTGGTGCCCATGGATCCCAGGTGGACGGGGATGTGCGGGGCGTTGGCCACCAGGTTCCCGTCCGGGTCGAACAGGGCGCAGGAGAAGTCCAGGCGTTCCTTGATGTTGACGGACTGGGCCGTCGACTCCAGGCGGGCGCCCATCTGCTCGGCGATCGACATGAAGAGGTTGTTGAAGACCTCAAGCAGGACCGGGTCGGCTTTCGTGTCGAGATCGGAACTCTCCGTGACCGTCGTGCGTTCCATGACCAGATGCCCGTCGTCGGTCGCCGCGGCCCGCCAGCCGTCGTCGACGACGGTCGTGGCACCGGCCTCGGTGATGATCGCCGGGCCGGTGACGGACTCGCCGGGGGGCAGGGCCTCGCGGCGGTGGAGGGGCACGTCGCGCCAGGCGCCGCCGGTGTGGAGGCGGACGGTCCGCGGGGCGGCGGGGGTGCCCTCGTACGGGGCGAGGGCGGAGAGATCGGGGGGTTGAGTGATGCCGGTGGCTTCCACGGAGAGCGCTTCGACGACGACCGGCCGGTCGAGTGTGAAGGAGTACGTGGCGCGATGACGTTGTTCGAAGGCGTGTTTCATCGCGTCGGGTTCGGTGAGTTCGACGGTGAGGGTGGTGTCGGTGCCGTCGTAGCGGAGCTGGGCGCGGCGCGTGACCTCCACGCGGTCCTCGGGCACGTCCTCGGCGAGGAGTTCGCCGCGGGCCGCGGCCTCCAGGTCGTCGGCGGTCTCGCGGATGCCGGCCATGGCGCCGGGCTCCAGGGCGGCCTCGACCGACTGCTCGCGCATGGCGGTGGTGTCGGCGAGCCCGATGCCCAGCGCGGACAGGACGCCCGCCATGGGCGGCACCAGGACGGTGCGGATGCCCAGCGAGTCGGCGACCATGCAGGCGTGCTGCCCGCCGGCCCCGCCGAAGGTGGTGAGGGCATAGCGGGTGACGTCGTGGCCCTTCTGGACGGAGATCCGCTTCACGGCACCCGCGATGTTGGCCACGGCGATGCTGAGGTAGCCCTCGGCGACCTGTTCGGGGGTGCGGTCGTCGCCCGTCCGCTCATGGATCTCCCGGGCGAGCGTGGTGAAGCGGTCGCGGACGAGCCCGGCGTCCAGCGGCTGGTCCCCGTCCGGCCCGAACACCTGGGGGAAGTGGGCCGGCTGGATCCGGCCGAGCATGACGTTGGCGTCGGTGACGGCGAGCGGTCCGCCGCCCCGGTAACAGGCCGGGCCGGGGTCGGCGCCGGCCGAGTCCGGGCCGACGCGGTAGCGGGAGCCGTCGAAGTGCAGCACCGAGCCGCCGCCCGCGGCGACGGTGTGGATGTCCAGCATGGGGGCGCGCAGCCGGACGCCCGCGATCTGCGTGGTGAAGACGCGCTCGTAGCCGCCCGCGAAATGGGAGACGTCGGTGGAGGTGCCTCCCATGTCGAAGCCGATGACCCGGTCGAACCCGGCGAGCCGCGACATCCGGGCCATGCCGACGATCCCGCCGGCCGGTCCGGAGAGGACGGCGTCCTTGCCGCGGAACTGTCCGGCCTCGGCGAGCCCGCCGTTGGACTGCATGAACATCAGCCGCACGCCGTCGAGCGCGTCGGCGACCTGGCGTACGTAGCGGCGCAGCACGGGCGACAGGTAGGCGTCGACGACGGCGGTGTCGCCGCGCGGGACGAGTTTCATCAGCGGGCTGACCTCGCTGGACAGCGAGATCTGCGGGAAACCGGTCGATGCGGCCAGCTCGCCGATCGCCCGCTCGTGGGCGGGGTAGAGGTGGCTGTGCATGCAGACGACGGCGACGGCGCGGATCCCGTCGTCGTACGCCGCCCGGAGCGGGGCCGCCAGGGCTTCCAGGTCGGGCGCGCGCAGCACGGTGCCGTCGGCGGCGACGCGCTCGTCGGCCTCCACCACCCGTTCGTACAGCAGCTCCGGCAGGTCGATGCGGCGGGCGAAGATGCGGGGGCGGTTCTGGTAGGCGATGCGCAGGGCGTCGCGGAAGCCGCGCGTGATGACGAGGAGGGTGCGCTCCCCCTTGCGTTCGAGAAGGGCGTTGGTGGCGACCGTGGTGCCCATCCGGACGGCGTCGACGGGGTCTTCGGAGCCGGCGAGGAGTTCGCGCACGGCGGCCACGGCAGCGTCGGAGTACCGGGCGGGGTTGTCGGAGAGCAGTTTGTGAGTGAGCAGGCGGCCGTCCGGGCGCCGCGCGACGACGTCGGTGAACGTACCGCCACGGTCGACCCAGAACTGCCAGCCTGTCACGTCACTACTCCGCTTCCGCGCCGGTCACAGCGCCCGGAGGCCGTTGATCACGTCGCGCAGAATACTCTCGTCCACCAGCTCGGCCGGTGGTACCGGCCGGTTGACGTGGACGAGTTCCCCGGCGACCAGGTCCCCGATGAGGACGCGGACCACGCCGATGGGCAGGTCGAGTTCCGAAGCCAGCTCGGCGACCGACTGCGGGGCGTGGCGGCAGAGCTCGACGATGTCCACGTGCTCCGGGGACAGCGTCCGGTCCTCCTCGGGGTCGTCCACGTGCGGCTCGGTGACGACCACCGCGATCAGGTCGAGCCGGTGCTGGCCCGCACTGGTGGTGCGGCCGCGTGTCATGGCGTACGGGCGGACGACCGGTCCGGCCTCGTCGTCGAACCAGTGGCTGCTTCCCTGACCGTCTCCGCTCATGTCATCCCACTACCCGCCCGTGGGCAGATCGGTGCGCGGAGCGGAGCCCAGATGTACGCCGACCCGCTTGACCAGGAGTGTCATCTCGTACGCCACCTGGCCGACGTCGGAGTCGGCGTCGGAGAGGACGGCGAGGCAGCTGCCGTCGCCGGCGGCCGTGACGAACAGGAAGGCGTCGTCGAGTTCGACGACGGTCTGCCGGACGCTGCCGGCCTCGAAGTGGCGGCCCACGCCCTTGGCCAGGCTGTGGAAGCCGGAGGCCACGGCGGCAAGGTGCTCGCTGTCCTCTCTGCTGAGGTCCTTGGAGACACCGGTGGGCAAGCCGTCGCCGGAGAGCACGACGGCCTTGCGGATGCTGGCGACCCGGTCCACCAAGTCGTCCAGCAGCCAGTTCAGCTCGCCCTTGTTCGTCGCCGTGTGGCCGGTCGCCTTCGGATCGGTCATCGACCGTCCCCCTCTGTCGTTCCTTGTGCTGTGCTGTTCCGGGATCCGTCCCCCGCCGCGTTCTCCGCGCGGCCCCGCTGCCAGCCGCGCTGGAGCGAGGCCATGCGGCTGCGAACCTCGTCGGCGTCTCGCTCGGCGGGGTCCGGCTCGCGCGCGGTGGGGTATGCGGTGTCCTGTCGCAGCTGTGGGGCCAGGTTGGCCTGCCGCACCCGCCTGGGCAGCGGCCGGGTGCCGGACGCGGCCTCCGGAGGTGCGCTGCCGAGGAGCGGGGCGGAGTCGTCGGTGCCGCTGCCCTGGGCGGTCGCGGAGCGGTGGGTGCGCCGGGGCAGGGCGGGAGATCCGAAGGGTTCGTCCGGGCCGCCGGCCCGGGGCGCCGTGCTTTCCTCGGCGCGGTCGGCCGAGCCGATGGCGCGACGCGAGGACGGATCGGTGCGACGGCGGGAGGGCAGCGGGGCGAGTCCGCCCGGTTCGGGACCGCCCGGGCCACCCTGGTCCGCCCGGTCCCGTGCCTCCGGATCGACGCGACGCAGCCGCTGCTCGGGGACGGGCTTGCCGTGCGAGCTGACCAGCTTGGGCGTACGCCGCCCCGGCGGCGGCACGGGGCCGCCGGGGTGCTCGGCCCCGAAGCCGTCGGCGCTCTCCCGGGCCGGCTGATGGAGTGCGGAACCGGCGGGCGGGGTGGCGCCGTCGGCGGGGGCGAGGGAGCGGCCCGTGCGGAACAGTCCGCCGCGCTCGCTGTCGTCCCCGGTGAGCGCGCCCGGGAAGTCGTCCAGAGCGTCCAGGTCGACGGGTGCCTCCAGCTCGACCGGGCCGTCCAGCAACGCGGCCGGCAGCCCGAGCCGCTGTCCGGGGGCCTGGGCGGGCGTGGCGGTCCGGTTCTGCTCGGCTCCGGTCTCCCTGGGCGCGGGGCCGCGGTCGAGGCGGAAGCCGACGCCGTTGGTGTCGGGCACGTCGTCGGTCAGCAGCACGTCGGGGATGAAGACGACGGCGGTGGTGCCGCCGTACGGGGACGGCTGGAGCGAGACGCGGACGTTCTGGCGCTGGGCGAGGCGGCTGACCACGAACAGGCCGAGCCGGTCGGTGTCGGAGAGCTCGAACTCGGGCGTCTCGGCGAGCCGCAGGTTGGCGTCCAGGAGTGCCTCGGCCGCCATGCCCAGACCCCGGTCGTGGATCTCCAGGGTGAATCCGTTGGCGACGCGTTCACCGAGGACCTGCACCGCGGTGTGCGGCGGCGAGAACACCGTGGCGTTCTCCAGGAGTTCGGCCACGAGGTGGGTGAGGTCGGCGACGGCCGGGCCGGTGACGGCGACCCGGGGCAGCCTGCGGACCTCGACGCGCTCGTAGTCCTCGACCTCGGCCACGGCGGCGCGCACCACGTCCATCAGCTGGACGGGCCGGCGCCACTGCCGGGAGGGAGCGGCGCCGGACAGGATGACCAGGCCTTCCGCGTGCCGGCGCATGCGGGTGGTGAGGTGGTCGAGGCGGAAGAGGTCGGCGAGTTCGTCGGTGTCCTCGGTCCTGCGCTCCATGGTGTCGAGCAGGGTGAGCTGCTTGTGCAGCAGGACCTGGCTGCGGCGGGCGAGGTTGACGAAGACCTCGGAGACGCCGGCGCGCAGCTCGGCCTGTTTGACGGCGGCCTCCACGGCGGCGCGCTGCAGGGTGTTGAGGGCCTGCCCGACCTCGCCGATCTCGTTCTTGTCGTACTCCAGGCGGGGGACCTCGGTCTCCACGTCGACCTGTTCGCCCGCGGAGAGCCGGCGCATCACGCTCGGCAGCCGGACCCCCGACGCCTCGTGCGCCTCCGTGCGCAGCAGCCGCAGGTCGCGGATGAGACTGCGGCCGACCCGGACCGACATGACCAGCGAGAACAGCACGGCGACGAGGCCGAGGACGCCGACCACGGCGGCCTGGACGATCACCTCGACGGCGACGGGCCGCATGCGGTCCCGCAAACGGCTGCCGACCTGGTCGTCGAGGGTGCGCAGCTCACCGAGCACATTGCCCGCGGTGGTGTCCCAGCTCCTGGCGCTGACGTCGTTCGGCACGCCGGACCCGCGGCCGACGACGGACTTCTCGGCGGCCAGCAGCGGGGCGGCGGCGGCGCTCCCCCAGAACCGGTCGTAGCGGTCGCGATCGCCGGACGGCAGCAGCGGGAGGCTGATGTCGTAGAGCAGGGTGCGCTGGGCGACGAGGTCGGAGATCCGGCGGGTCTCCTCGCCGGAGATCTTCCCGACCACCAGGGAGGAGCCGAGCAGGGCGTCCTCGCGGGAGACGAACTCCCGGGCGCGGGTGATGTTGACGAGGGCACGGGCCTGCTTCTCGATCTCGACGTCGTCGACACCGTCGAGGGCGCCGAGCAGTGTGAAGCAGGGGTCCACGACGGCGTCGTAGAGGTCGAGGGCCTGGGCGCGGTCCACGGTGCCCTGCTCGACGCTGCGGCGCAGGGGTGCGATCCCGTCGAGGCCGTCGAGTTCGGCGGTGAGGCGTTCGCTGTCGTCGGCGTCCAGGCCGTCGCGGACGTGCTGTTCCTTCGCTTTCCTGCGGAGTTCGGCCACGGCCCGGTCGGTGGCGGCACGGGTGCGGTTCAGGGCGGTGAGCGCGTCGGAGGCCCGCGGGTCGGCGAGGTAGACCAGCGTCTGCCGGCGTTCCTGCTGGAGGGCGCGGACCGCGTCATCGGTGGTGTAGCCGACGTCCTCGACGATCGACGACACCTCGAACATCCGGGTGACTTCGCGTCCCGTGAGCACGGCGGCGAAGCCCCAGACGGCCGTCAGCGACACCAGCGGCACGAGAAGCAGCGCCACGATCTTCCGGCGGATGGACTTCCCGCGAAAGCGCATGGCCTCCCCCAGCTTGACCCCCGACGGCCGGGGGTACACGTGTACGTCAACAAACGGCGCGAGCCTACTACCGTCACAGGGATAACTCGAAGAACAGTCCGGGCGGTGAACTTCCGCCACGGAGGCCGGAGATGGCCGAGGCAAAGGATGAAGTGTCCGCGCATTGCGGGAGATTGCCACCGTGATCGCGCCGACTTCACGCGAGTGGGGCGGGATCGGCACGAAGGATGAGTTGGCCGGAATTTTTCCCCGACGGGGAATCATCGAACGAGTTCGTTCGTCCTTGTAGAAGGGTGACGGGTGCGGATTCGGCCACAGCAGGCGCATCTCACACCCGGGCGGCGTAAAACAGCGCAAGCCGGGCAGCCACTGGGGAGCCGGGGTCATCGGACACCGGTGCGAAAGCTGACCGGCGGTGGGGAGTGACACGTTGATGGGGACGGCTGAGCGGCGCCTGGCGCCCGACGACGGTACGGCGGCGCGCCCGGCAGTGCGGCAACAGCAGAGACCGTACCGGCCGTTGTGGGTCGAGGAGCCTGCCAAGCGGTACCGGATGCCCGATCCGGTGCGGACGTCGGCGGTGCGAGCTGTGATCATCATCGCCGTCACGCTGACGCTGGCCATGGTGGCGTTCTTCTGCACGATGGCGCAGTCCTGGCTGGCGTTCCCGATGGTGATCAGCAGCGTGGCGAGCACCGTGGTGGCCACCTGGAGCGCGGTCGACGTCCTGGTGACCCGTCAGGTGTGGGCCCAGCGAGGCGGCGTGGTCTCGGAACCGAGCAGCACGGCCCGCGCGCTCCGCCGCGAGCGGCGCACGGCCCGGCGGCAGGAGCGGGCCGCCGAGCGCGAGCAGGAGCGGATACGGCGGCGGGGCGGCCAGGCCGGACAGCTGACGCACCCCTGAGACCGCCGTACCGGGCGGGGAAAGGGACCGTCAGACGGACGGTTTGCGGAACATCCGCGTGGCCGTGATCTCGCTGTGCCCGGCCTCCCCCGCCTGCGGCTGCTGGGGCAGCCCGGGGCGCAGGTGCTCCTCCACGCTGATGTACTTCAGGCCCGCCCGCAGGTCCGCGTCGTTGCGCAGCCGGATGACCAGCGGGAACTCGGCCAGCGCCGTGGTGTCGAACAGCCCTGTCGTGTACAGCAGTTGCACGCCGAGGGCATCCGACACGGCCCGCTGCAGCTCCAGCAGGTACGTCGCGTTGGCGCGCCCGATGGGGTTGTCGAGGAACAGCGTCCCCGCGTGCCGGTGCTTGTCGCGTCCCCGGTCGTTGGACCGCAGCGCGGCCATCGTGCAGTAGAGGGCGATGGCCGCGGTCAGCAGCTGTCCGCCGGAGAACACGTCTCCCATCTGCCCGACCGGCACCCGCTCGGCGCGCAGCACCGCGTCCGGCTTGAGGATCTCGACGGCGACGCCCTTGGGATGCAGCGCGGCCGCGACTCCCCGCAGCAGCAGGGACATGCCGTCCCGCCGCAGATCGGAGTTCTTCTTCACGGCGGCCCGGGTGGCCTCGTCGACGACCTCGCCGAGCCGCTCGGTGAGCGTGGCCTGGTCGGGCTCCTCGAAGCGGATGCGGAGGAACTCCTGCCCGGACCACTCACCGAGCCCTTCGGGCAGCCGGGAGAGCCGCTGGGCGGAGCGCAGGGTCGCCAGCGCGGACTCGACGAGCCCGCGCAGCCGGTCCACGATCGAGTCCCGGTTGCGCTCCAGCTGGGCCAGTTCGTCGGTCAGCACCCGCAGCCGGGGCGCGAAGGCGTCGGCCCACTTCTGGGCGTGCTCGGGCAGCGCGGAGGCGGGCAGTTCACGGATCTGCTGACGCGCGGGGGTCCGCACCGCCTCGTACCGGGTGGCGTTGGCGTGCCGGACCAGGACGTCGCTCGCCTCGCGGACGGCGGCCTCGGCGGCGGACAGGTCACCCGCGCAGCCGCGCAGTGACCTGCGGGCCTCTGCGGCGGAGTGCCGGGCCTCCTCCAGAGTGCCGGGGTACGGCTCGGGCTCCTCCTGCTCGTCGTCGGCGATGTGCTCACGCAGCAGATCACGGAGCATGGCCGCGGTCTCCTCGAAGCCGCCCGCCGCGTCCTCGGCCGCGCGGTGCGCGTCCAGCAGCTCGGCGTGGGCCTCCCGGGCCTGGGCCAACGCCTCGGTACGTGCGGCCAGTTCGGCCGTCGCCGTGCGCAGCAGCGCCTGTGCGTGCTCGGCGTCGCGCGGTTGCAGCTCCGCGGGGAGTTCGGTGTGCGCCTCGCCGTCCTCGGGGGCGTGCCGCTCGGCCTCGCCGCGCAGCCGCCCGAGCTGCTCGCTCGCCGTGGACATGCGGGTCTCCAGGAGCTGCACCAGTTCCTCCGCCCGGGCGGCGGCGGCCTGCCGGGAGGGCCCGTCGGAGCCGTCGGGCGACTGGAGCAGCTGTTCCGCCCGGGTACGGACCTTGTTGCTGAGCCGCTCCAGTTCCGCGAGGGCGGCGCTCTCGTCGCTCTCCGCACGGGCCTGCTCGGCGCGCAGGTCGGCGCCGACGCCGACCTTCTCGTACAGCTGTGAGGCGGCCCGGTAGGCCTCGCGCAGGGCGGGCAGGGAGGACGAGGACCTGGGGGCGTCCTCGTCGGACTCGGGCACCTCGTCGGGGGCGCCGGCGATCTCGGAGCGCTCGGCGCGCAGCGCGCGGGCGGTGCGGCGGGCGTCGTCGGCGGCGCGCTGGGCGGCCCGCCGGTCCTCGTCGGCGGCGCGGGCGCGCTCCAGGCAGGACTGGGCGCGGGCCTCCGACTCGGCGGCCTCGTCGGCGAGTTCCCGCAGCTTGACCTGCCAGCCGGCCCGCTCGCGCAGCCGGAACGCGAGGCCGGCGAGGGCGTCGGCGGCGCGCCGGGCCTTCTGGGCCCCCTCCTGTCGTTCGTCGCGCACCTGCGCGGCTTCGGCGGCGGCCTCCTCGGCCTCCGCCCGAGCGGCCCGTGCCTCGGCCAGTTCGGCCTCGGCCTCCTCCGCGAACACCCGTGCGTCCCGGGCCTCCTGGGCCAGCTCCACGAGCCGCCCGGCCGGGCAGCCGGTGCGCCAGGAGGCGAGCCGGGCGGCCAGTTCGCGGTCCTTGCCCAGCCGCGCGGCGAGGGTGCGGATCTCCATGTCCCGGTCGGCGGCCCGCGCGCGCAGGGCCTGCCGCTCCTCGTCGGCGGCGCGCTCGTCGTGCATGGCCGGGTTCGGCGGTACGAGGAACACGTCGCCCGGGGCGGCATCGGCGGCCGGGGTCGGCGCGAGCAGGGCGGCGGCGGTGCCGACGGCCACGGCTGAGCGCGGCAGCAGGGCCGCCTCGCCGAGCGCCTCGCGGGCGCGGGCGTGCGTGTCGGGGTCGGTGATGATGACGCCGTCGACGAGTTCGGGGCGAGCGGCGAGCACGCGCGCGTGGTCGCCGGGATCGACGGCCTGGGCGAGGTAGCGCCAGCCGGGCAGCGCCGGAATGCCGTGCTCGCCGAGGAACTCGACGGTGGCGAGGACGTCGGGGCCCGGCGGCAGCAGACCGCCGTCGCCCAGGGCGCCGAGGATCCGGGCATCGTCGGCGGCGGCGGTCCGCAGCTCGAACAGATGCCGCTCGGCGGATCCGACGGCGTCGTCGAGCAGTTCCCGCAACTCGTCGGCGAACCGGTCGAGTTCCTCGGGGGTGAGCGTGTCGTCGCCACGCTCGTGGCGGGGACGCGGGACGGCCGTACGGGAGCCCGTGAGGCCCAGCAGCTCGGCGAGCCGCTCTTCGCCCGCCAGGGCCTCGGCGAGCCGCTTCTCGGCGTCGTACGTCCGCTCGGCCGCCGTCGCGGCGTCCGCCGCGCGGGCCGCGGTGAGTTCGGCGCGGGACTCGGCCGAGGCGGTCTCGCGCGCGTGCTCGCTCGCCCGGCGGGAGGCCTCCCGGGCGGTGTCCCAGGCGGCCACGGCCGTCTTCTCGGCGTCGCTGGCCGCGAGGGCGGCCCTGGCCGGGTCGGCGTCCGGGGTGCTGTCGTCGAGCCAGCCCGCGCGGACCGCCTCGGCGGTCTCCTGCTCGACCTCGCCGAGACGCTGGCGCAGGTGGCCGGCCTCGCTGCGGGCGCGCTGCGCATCGGTGGCGGCCGCGGTCGAGTCCCGGTGTGCGGTGTCGCTGAGCTCCTGGAGGGCGGCGGACCGCTCCTCCTCCTCGTTGGCGAGGTGGTCGGCGCCCTCGGCGGCCGCGTGCAGCGCCCGTACGAGCTCGACGGCGGCCTTGGCGCGGGCGGCGAGGGCCGGAGCCGCGTCCCGCTCGGCCTCCTGGATGGCGGCGGCCACGCGCGCGACGCGGTCGGCGGCGGCGCGGTGGCGCAGCACCGCCTCGGCGGCCTGCCAGGCGGAGTGCAGGGTCCGCGCGTCGGCCAGTTCGCGCTTCTGCGCGGCGGCGGACTTCTCACCGACGGCCAGCGCCAGGGAGGCGTGCCGGTAGGCGAGTTCGGCGGCGATCAGCGCGCTGCGCTCGCGGGCGCCCTCGGAGTGCGTGACGGCGTAGGCGGCGGCCGTGACCCGCTGGGCGAGGTCGGCGGCGCGCACCCGCTCCCGCACGCCCCGCGCGGACAACCGCCGCGCCAGGGTACGGGTGCGGCGCTCGGCGCCGGTGTGGATCTCGCGGGCCCGCGACCGCGCCTGAGCGGCCTCCACGATCCGGCCGAGCAGGTCCACCGATCCGGCGGTGAAGTCGCGTTCGGCGATGAGCTCGGCGCGCCGCCCCAGCTTGTTGCCGAAGCCGCCGACCAGGTCGGCGAGTCCGTCGGTGTCCCGGGTGTCGGTCACCGCTCGCAGCAGCAGGTCGGTGAAGTCGGAGTCCTTCTTGACCGCGAACAGGCCGGCGGCCTCGCCCTCGTCGGCGTTCATCTCCCGCTGGTAACGGAAGAGTTCGGGGTCGAGGCCCAGGTCGCCGAGGTGCTCGATCCAGCGGTCGTGGGTCTCCTCCCAGTACACGTCCAGGTGCGGGTACGCCTTGCCGGCCTCGGTGATGGCGTCCCGGAAACCCTTCATGGTCCGCCGTCGCCCCTGGGCGCCCGAGGTGCCTTCCACGGGCTGCCGTACGGCGGTGGACTCGGCGACCGGCAGGTTGTCCAGCGAGAGCCCGGGGCCGGGCCGGAACGAGTACCAGGCCTCGGCGAACTTCCGCGGGTCGTTGGAGACCTGGCGGCCGCGCCACTCGCTCACCTTGCCGACGACCACGCACTCGCCGGTGAGCGTGTGCTGCCACTCCAGGGCGACATGCCCGCAGTCGTCGGCGAGCAGGAACTTGCGCAGCACACCCGAGCTGGCGCCGCCGAGGGTGTTCCGGTGCCCCGGCAGCATCACCGAGAAGATCAGCTTGAGCAGCACCGACTTGCCGCCGCCGTTCTCCAGGAAGAGCACGCCGGCAGGGGCGGGCCGGCGCGGCGGGCCGACCGGCTCCTCCTCGAAGAACTCCGCCTGGGTGGGGGCGGGGTCGGGCACGGGCTCGCCGACGCCGCGCAGGTCCAGCACGGTGTCGGCGTAGCGCGCACCGGCGGGCCCGATGGAGTAGAGGCGGACCCGGGACAGCTCGTACATGGCGACTCTCGTAAGACGTGGGAAAGGGTGGTGACGGCTCAGAAACGGCTCAGGAGCGGCTCAGGAGTGGAACGGCAGGCCGGCGTCGGCGACCAGGTCCAGGTCCTCGGCGTCGGCGGCGGGCAGCAGGCTGGCCGTGCCGTCGGTGACCGGGACGACACCGAGCTCCAGCAGCTCGGCCATGGCGGCGCTGCCGGCCATGTCCCGGACCTGGAGCTGGTAGCGGGCCGTCGTGCGGTACGTGCCGCCCTGGTCGTCGCCGGTGCGCTGGAGGAAGCCGGAGTCGGTGAGGAAGGCGACCGCCTTGCCGATGATGCCGGTGGTGGATCCGGCGAGCCGGCGGGCGTCCTTGGTGGCGCCGGTCGCACTGCGTCTGGCCCAGATCCGCCAGGCGGCCTCCAGACCGGGGGCGTCGGTGGCCGGGTCGGTGTTCTCCCCCGCCTGCTCGGCCCGCTCCTCCAGCCTGCGGCAGGCCTGCCGGACGAAGGCGTCGACGCCGTTGACCGTGATCCGCCCGATGTAGCCGTCGTCGGCGAGGTCCTCGGGACGCGGGAACGCCAGCGCGGCGACGGCGAGATGGGCGAGTCCGTGCAGGAACCGGTCGCTGCCGTCCGCCGACGTACGACGCGCGTAGTCGCCCATGCGGACGGCGAACACCGAGTCCTCGGCGGCGGTCACGGCCATCCCCGCGCGGGGCGACACCTCCAGGACCACCAGCCCCAGTCCGGCGGCGACGGCGTCGGCGAGCCGCGCGAACGGGGGGTCCTCCCGGTACCGCCGCAGCAGCTCGGTGTATTCCTGGTCACGCGCGGGCTGCACCTTGGGCTGCAGCCCGAAGGCGACGAGCCGAGCGGCGTCGGCGGCATCGGCGGGCGTGACGGCGGCGGGCGCCGCCCCAGCAGACACCTCAGCGTCGACGTACTCGCTCACAACAACTCCTTGATCTCGTAAGCAAGCGGCAGTGGCACTCCCTCAGGGGCGCGGGGAACGGCGCGACCAGCCCCCACGAGCCCGCACCCGGCATCCGGCATCAGGCCGCCTCGGTCCGGTCCGCGGCCATCCCCGCAGCGTCCAGCAGGGCCGTCCCGACGATGAGATCGGCACCGCCGAACCCCGGGTCGTCCAGCTGCGTGCCGTCGTCCACCGCGAACAGCAGCTTCTCCTCGCCCTGCCGGTAGGCCGTGCCCACGGCCGGGCTCGCGGCGTGCACCGCCAGCAAGGCGACCAGGTAGGCCAGTTCCTCGCCGCCCACGCGCCGCGCCTCCGCCAGCAGCCCCGACAACCGCCGCGGCGCATCGGCCGGAAGGTCCAGCAACCGCATGGCGTCGGCCAACTGCTCCTCGCTGAACCGGCTGTCGTCGGGCGTGGCGATGAGGTCCGGTTCCGGCATCTCCGCACCCAGGTGCTCGCGCTCCACCGGCGGCGTCAGCAGGATGTCGACGAGGTCGCCCACCCGCACCGACACGGGGGTGCGCAGCCCGGTCCCGTGCGCGAAGAACGCTGCCGTGACCCGGCCCGCCTGCTCCAGCGGCAACGGCAGCAGCGGCGCGAGGAGGTGCCCGTACAGGTCCGTCCCCGATGTGGTCATGGGCGTGGCGAACGCCTGCCGGTCCTGCTCCGCGCGGAACAGCGGTCCGGCCTCCAGCAGCCGCGACTGCAGCTGCGTGTGCCGGCGGATGCAGTCCTTGACGATGTCCACGAGCTCGGCGGCGCGCCGCTTGTTCTCCGGGTCCTCGGTCTCGTCACGGGCCTTGCGGATGTTGGTGAGGATCGCGTTCTCGTGCCGGTACCGGTCGGCGACGTGGTCCAGGGCCTCGGCGATCATGTCGGGGACGGCGTTGAGCCAGTCCACCGCGCGGACGTTGCGCCGGGTGGCCTCCAGGGCCCGGCGCAGGCTCTCCGAGTACTGCACGGTCCGGTAGCGGGCCTGCTCCGCGGCGAGCTGGGCGTCGGCGAGCCGGCCGCGGTTGATCAGCACCTCCAGCTTGACCTCGGCGGCGATCTGGGCGCTGGTGACGTCCGTGTCGAGGGCGCCGACGAGGACGTTGACCGCCTCGTCGGTGGTACGGAGGTACACCGTGCCGCCAGGACCGGGCACCTCCTCGATGAGCTTGAAGTCGTAGTCCCGGCGGACGTACGAGCCGTCCGGCGCGAAGGTGCCGTACACCGCGCGGAAGCCGCGGTCGACGCTGCCGACGTTGATCAGGTTCTCCAGGACCCAGCGGGCCACCCGCTCGTGCTCGGCGACCGGGCGGTGCGGGGCCTGGGCGGAGATGCGCGGGATCAGCCGGGCGACGATCTGTTCGTGGTCGGCGCCGGTGTCGAAGTCCATGTTCAGGGTGACCAGGTCGATGGCGGCGAGGGCCACCTCGGCCATGCCGTACACCGAGTACTCGCCGGCCAGGTTCGCCTTGCGCGCGTCGAGGTCGTGCAGCGGCGCCGTGCAGGCGAGCGCGCGCAGCCGCCGCGCCAGCCCCTCGTCGGCGGCCGGGCCCGGGGCGGGGCGCGGCCCCGCGCTGAGCTGGGGCGGAACGCTGTCCGTCGATGCAGGCGAAGTCACGGTGCACAGACTAGGTCCTGGGTCTGACATCGGCCCAAACGGCGCGGAGCGGGCCCGCCGGAAGCGCCGGGCAACTGCGGGTGGTGCGCCGGCGTGCGGGTCGTCTACAGGGCGCTGCGGTGCGGGGGCGCTGAACCTCACGGAGCGCTGTCGACTCTGCGGCGGTAGACCTCCACCACTCGTTCCAGGGAGTCCGTGAGATAGGTCTCCAGCAGGTGCTCCGCCTCGCGCCTGGCGCCGCGCTGCAGCGACTCCAGGATCTCCAGGTTGCGGGTCAGGTACGGCTCGTGCAGGGCATGGGGGTCGTCGACCACGTGGAAGGCGAGGCGGAGCTCGGCGAAGACGCTGCGCATCAGTTCGTCGGTGCGTTCGCTGCCGGCCAGGGCGACCAGTTCCCGGTGGAAATGGATGTTGGCCGTACCCACCGCTTTCCAGTCATCCGCGGCGGCCGCGGACTGCCCCTCGGTGACCGCCGCGGACAGGGCCTGAAGGGCGTAGGGCGGCTCGCCGAGGCCGCGCACCACGGCGCACTCGACGAGGACGCGGGTGCGGTAGATGTCCTCGACGTCCTCGACGGTCAGGACCCGGACGAACACGCCCCGGTTGAGTTCGTGGACCAGCAGGCGCTCGTGGGTGAGCAGCCGGAACGCCTCGCGCAGGGTGTTGCGGGAGACGCCGAGCGCACCGCCGATGCCGTCCTCCGACAGGCGGGTGCCCGGCGGGAAGTAGCCCTCGGCGATACGGCTTCGAAGGATGTCGGAGACCCGTTCGGCGGTGCTGGTCCGCCCGAGGAGGGCGCGGTCGTCGGCCAGTCCCGTCAGCTGCTCTGCCATGCCCGGAATTCAACCGCAGACGCAGGAACGAAACAACGCGGGTATTGAAGGATCGTTGAACGATCCTCTACGGTGCTCCTCACGCTCACCGCACGACCCCGCACGGCCCCGCACTGCTCAGTCCCCGCACCCTCCGTCCCTCACCTGCGAGGTGCCCATGAGCACGACTCCTCCACGGCAGGCCCTGCCCTCCGACGCACCCCCGGACAGGGGTGAACACACCGCCGAGGACGGCGCGTTCGGCTGGCTGCGCGCCCTCGGCCCGCACGGTCGGCATGCGTTCGCCGGTGCTTTCGGCGGATATGCCCTGGATTCGTACGACTACTTCACCCTGCCGCTGAGCATGGTCGCGCTCGCGGCGTACTTCGGTCTCGACAGCGGTCAGACCGGCCTGTTCACCACCGTCACCCTGGTGGTCTCCGCGGTGGGCGGCGCCGCGGCGGGCGTGTTCGCCGACCGGGTCGGCCGGGTCCGGGCGCTGATGATCACCGTGGTGACCTACGCGGTCTTCACGGTGGCCTGCGGCTTCGCCCCGGACTACGAGACGCTGCTGGTCTTCCGCGCTCTCCAGGGCCTCGGCTTCGGCGGCGAGTGGGCGGTCGGCGCGATCCTGGTCGCCGAGTACGCGAGCGCCCGCCACCGCGGCCGCACGCTCGGCGCGGTCCAGAGCTCCTGGGCGGTCGGCTGGGCGCTCGCCGCGATCGTGTACACCCTGGTCTTCTCGTTCGTCGGGGACGCCCTGGCCTGGCGGGTGATGTTCTGGACCGGCGCCCTGCCCGCACTTCTCGTGGTGTGGCTGCGCCGCCGGGTGCACGACGCCCCGCAGGCGGTCGCGGTACGCGAACGGAGCCCGCGTCGCGGCTCGTTCACCGCCATCTTCCGGCCGGGCACGGCCGAGGCGCCCGGTCTGCTGCGCACCACCGTCTTCGCGGGCCTGCTGTCCACGGGCGTCCAGGGCGGCTACTACACGCTGGCGACCTGGGTCCCCACGTATCTCAAGACCGAGCGCGGTCTGTCGGTCGTCGGCACCGGCGGCTATCTGGCCTTCCTGATCTCGGGGGCCTTCCTCGGCTATCTGACCGGCGGTCACCTCACCGACCGGCTGGGCCGGCGGCGCAACATCTGGCTCTTCGCGGCGCTGTCGGCGGTCTGCGTGCTGGCGTACGCGAACATCCCGGGCGGCGCCAACACCCTGCTCCTGGTGCTCGGTTTCCCGCTCGGCTTCTGCATGTCGGCGATCTTCAGCGGCTTCGGCTCGTACCTGAGCGAGCTGTACCCGACGGCGGTGCGCGGCACCGGGCAGGGCTTCACCTACAACGCGGGCCGCGCGGTGGGCGCGGTCTTCCCGACCCTGGTGGGCTTCCTGGCCGACAGCTGGGGCGTGGGCGGTGCGCTGGTCTTCGGCGCGGCCGGCTACGCACTGGCTGCCCTGGCCCTCTTCGGGCTGCCGGAGACGCGCGGAAGGGAACTGGCGTGAACCGTACGCAGGAGCGGCTGCTCGCCCCGGCCGCGCACGACCTTCCCGTCACCCGCGTCGACGAGCACGCGCGCGCGTGGAGCCCGAGAAGCGCCCGGGACCGTTTCCGGGAGGGGCTCACGGGCCCCACGGCCGGGGTCGCGGCCGGTCACACCCAGGCCAACCTGATCTCGGTGCCCGCCGACTGGGCGTACGACATGCTGCTGTTCTGCCAGCGCAACCCCAAGGCCTGTCCGGTGCTCGACGTCACCGACGCGGGTGCGACCGGCACGGAACTGGCCGAGGGCGCGGATCTGCGCACCGACCTGCCGCGCTACCGGGTGTGGCGGGACGGGGAGCTGGTGGACGAGCCGACGGACGTGCGCGGGTACTGGCGGGGCGATCTGGTGTCGTTCCTGCTCGGGTGCAGCTTCACCTTCGAGTGGGCGCTGGCCGGGGCCGGGGTCCCGATCCGCCACGTCGAGCAGGGCCGGAACGTGCCCATGTACGTGACCAGCAGGCAGTGCCGTCCGGCGGGACGGCTGCGGGGGCCGCTGGTGGTCTCCATGCGCCCGGTGCCGCCGCAGCACCTGTCCGCCGCGATCCGGGAGAGCAGTCTGCTCCCGGCGGTGCACGGCGGCCCCGTGCACTGCGGCGACCCGTCGGCGCTCGGCATCGACGACCTGGGGCGGCCCGACTTCGGCGACCCGGTGGAGGCCGATCCGGACGACATACCGGTGTTCTGGGCGTGCGGGGTGACCCCGCAGGCGGCGGTGACGGCCTCCCGGCCGCCGTTCGCCATCACGCACGCGCCGGGCCAGATGTTCATCAGCGACGCCCGCGACGAGCAGTACCGCGTGGCCTGACAGGAGAGACAGCGCATCCATGACCTCGATCGACCTGAACGCCGACCTCGGCGAGGGCTTCGGCCGCTGGCGGCTCACCGACGACGAGCGGTTGCTGTCCGTCGTGACCAGCGCCAACGTGGCCTGCGGCTTCCATGCCGGGGACGCGGCGACCATGCGGCGGGTGTGCGAGCTGGCGGCCGAGCGGGGGGTGACGATCGGCGCCCAGGTGTCCTACCGGGACCTGGCGGGGTTCGGGCGGCGCGCGATGGACGTGCCGCCCGCCGAGCTGGCGGCCGAGGTGGCCTACCAGATCGGCGCCCTCGAGGTCTTCGCCCGTGCCGCCGGCGCCCGCGTGGCGTACGTGAAGCCGCACGGCGCGCTCTACAACCGGGTCGTGCACGACGAGGAGCAGGCCGCCGCGGTGGTCGACGGCGTGCTCCTCGCGGACTCCTCCCTGCCGGTTCTGGGACTGCCCGGTTCCCGGCTGCTCGCGCGGGCGGCGAAGGCGGGTCTGCCGGCCGTGACGGAGGCGTTCGCGGACCGCGCGTACACCGACGAGGGGACGCTGGTCCCGCGCGGGCGCGAGGGCGCGGTGGTGAGCGACCCGGAGGCGGTCGTGCAGCGCTCGGTGGAACTGGCCAGCTCCGGCGCGGTCACCTCGCACTCCGGCGCGCGCATCGTCGTACGCGCCCGCTCACTCTGTCTGCACGGCGACACCCCGGGCGCCGTGGAGCTGGCCCGCAGGGTGCGCGCGCGGCTCACGGCGGCGGGCGTGACCGTGGCGGCGTTCGCATGAGCACCGACACCGGCAAAGGCAGCACCACCGGCAAATGCAGCACCACCGGCACCGGCACCGGCACCGGCACCGGCACCGGCCCACGGTCGGCCGCGCCCGTGGCGGTCCACCCGGTCGGCGACGACGCCCTTCTCGTCGAGGTCGGCTCCGGCGCCGCGGCCCAGGCCCTGCACGCCGAGTTGCTGCGCCGTCGCGCGGAGGGCTCCCTGACGGTGCGCGAGATCGTGCCCGCCGCCCGCACGGTCCTGCTCGAAGGCCTGGACGACCCGGCGCGGCGGGCGACCGAGCTGGCCGCCGCCGTCATCCCGCCCGCTCCCCCGCGCACGCGGGCGGCCGTCGAGCTCCCCGTGCGGTACGACGGCCCGGATCTCGCCGACGTGGCCGCGCACTGGGGGGTGACCGAGCCGGAGGTGGCCCGGATCCACGCGGCGACCGAGTTCACGGTCGCCTTCTGCGGCTTCGCTCCCGGCTTCGGCTACCTCACCGGTCTCCCGGCCCGCTACGACGTGCCGCGCCGCGCCACTCCGCGTACCGCGGTGCCCGCGGGCGCGGTGGCGCTGGCCGGGCCGTACACCGGTGTGTACCCGCGATCCTCGCCGGGGGGCTGGCAGCTGATCGGGACGACGGACGCGGTGCTGTGGGACCACGCGCGGGTGCCGGCCGCCCTGCTGGCGCCGGGGACGCGGGTGCGGTTCGTGCCGGTGGGGGACGTATGACCGACCGCGCGCTCGTCGTCGTACGGGCCGGTGCGCTGACCACCGTGCAGGACCGGGGGCGGCCCGGCCACGCGCACCTGGGGGTGCCGCGCTCCGGGGCGCTGGACGCGCCCGCCGCGGCCCTGGTCAACCGGCTGGTGGGCAACGGGACGGGCGCGGCCGTTCTGGAGACGACGCTCAGCGGATGTGCCGTGCGGCCGCGTTCGGCCGTCGTGGTGGCGGTCGGCGGTGCGCCGTGCCCGGTCACGGTGGGCGGGCGTCCGGCGGCCTGGGGCGCGCCCGTCGTGGTTCCGGCCGGGGAGCTGCTGGAGGTGGGCGCGGCCCGGTCAGGCGTCCGGAGCTATGTGGCCGTCTCCGGTGGGATCGCCGTGGAGCCGGTGCTGGGCAGCCGGGCCACCGATCTGCTCTCCGGGCTCGGTCCCGCTCCGCTGGCGGACGGCGCCGTGCTGCCGCTGGGCGCACCGGTGGGCCCGCACGCGCGCGTGGACGTCGTGCCGCAGCCGTCGCCGCCGACGGAGCTGGTGCTGCGGGTGACGCTCGGCCCGCGGGCCGACTGGTTCACACCCGCTGCCGTCCGGGCGTTCACCTCGCGCGCGTACCGCGTGTCACCGGCGAGCAACCGGATCGGGCTGCGCACGGAAGGCCCGGCCCTGGAGCGGGCCCGCCCCGGTGAGCTGCCGAGCGAGGGCATGGTCCTGGGCGCGGTGCAGGTTCCGCCCGACGGCCGTCCGGTGGTGTTCCTGGCGGACCATCCGACCACCGGCGGCTATCCGGTGATCGCGGTGGTGCGCGCCGCCGACCTTTCGGCGGTGGCCCAGGCGGTCCCGGGCATCCCGGTCCGCTTCGTGGCCGTGCGCCGTCGCTGAGCCGTCTCGGACGTCCTCGTATGCGGCCCTGTCTCACGCGGCGTCGGCGGGCCGCTCCGGGGGCTGGAGGGCGGCCAGCGCGGCGGAGACCGCGGCGGACGCGCTGAGGTCCAGGCGGGCGCTGGTGCCGCGGCGGCGGTGGCGCATCTCGTCGACGGCCAGCCGCAACAGCTGGGGCAGCAGGTCCCGGCACCGCCTGATCACCCACGCGGTGCCGGCCGTCGCCAGCCAGAGGAGACTCGCCTTCGTCGTCGGCGGCGGGAACTCGGGCTCGGGGGACGGCGCCGTCCCCGTCGCCATGCCCAGCGGGGCGAGCAGGGCATGGAAGCGGACGGCGAGCTGCCGGTGCCCCCGCTCCCCCGGGTGCAGCCGGTCCGCGCTCCACATCGCGCGGTCGGTGAGCCAGGCGCCCTCCGACGCGTGCAGGTGGACGGCCCCGTACCGCTCGGACAGGGCGTGCACCACCATGTTGACCGCGCGTCCCCGGCGGGCCAGCGGGCGCGACAGGGCGCCGGGGAGTCCCCACATGGAGCCGGGGTCGGGGAGGCAGGCCGTGAGCAGGGTGGCGCCCTGCGCGGTCAGTGCGGCGTAGACCTTGTCAAGACGTTCGGCCACCGCGTGGATGTCGAAGGTGCAGCGCAGGGTGTCGTTGACGCCGATGACGACGGCGACGATGTCGGGGCGCAGTTCCAGCGCGGCCGGGGTCTGGCGTTCCAGCACGTCCCGGGTCTGCGCCCCGCTGACCGCGAGGTTGGTGAACTCCACGTCCGTCGCGGCGAGTCCGCCGGCCAGCAGCGCGGCCCAGCCGCGCCACCCGTCGCCGGCGGGGTCGCCCACGCCCTCGGTCAGCGAGTCCCCGAGCGCCACGAAGCGAACCGCTCTCATGCCACGCCCTCCGGCACGACACGACGGACCGGTGCCGCCGTTCCGTTGTCGTCACGACGGCACAGCACCGGCGCGTCGTGCGCGGCGAGGAAGGCCTCCACGGCCGTTCCCCAGCCGAAGCACTCCGCACGCGCGCGTGCCGTGTCCCGGCGCTCGGCGCCTGGCCGCTCCAGGAGCATCTCCACGGCGTCGGCGAACGCCTCGCCGCGGTCGGCCGCGGTGGCCCCGGCGGACCCGATCACCTCGGGGAGCGCGGAGGAGGCGCTGGCGACCACGGGCGTCCCGCAGGCCATGGCCTCCAGGGCCGCGAGCCCGAAGGTCTCCGCGGGTCCCGGCGCCAGGGCGACGTCGGCGGACGCCTGCAGCGCGCCCAGGCTGTCCCGGTCGGAGACGTGCCCCAGGAAGGTCACCGGCAGCCGGCGCTCCCGCACCCGCTGCTCCAGACGCTCCCGCAGCGGCCCGTCGCCGGCGACCACCAGGACCACCCGGCGCCCGCGCCGTGCCAGTGCCTCCACGGCGTCGACGGCGGTGCCGGGTCGCTTCTCCACGGACAGCCGCGAGCACATGACGAGCAGTGCCTCGTCCTCGCGCGCGTACCGGGCCCGCAGGTCGAGGTCGCGCAGCGAGGGGTGGCGGCCCACCAGGTCGACGCCCAGCGGGGCGCGCACGACGTTGCGCGCGCCGATGCGGACGAACTCGCGCTCGGCGAACTCGGTGGTGCACACCACGCGCGCGTAGGTGTGTGCCGTGCGGATGTTGAGGGCGTCGGCGGTGCGCCGGGACATGTTCTCGGACAGGCCCCAGGTGCGCAGGACCCCGTCGGCGGTCTCGTGGGAGACCATCACGGCGGGGACCCGGGCGCGCCGGGCCCAGCGGCCGGTCCAGCGCAGGGTGGTGCGGTCGGACACCTCCAGGCGGTCCGGGGCGAGGCGCTCCAGGAGGCTCTGGACCCGCTTCTTGTCGACGAGGACGCGGTAGCCGCCGGTGCCGGGGAGCAGCGGGCCGGGCAGCGTGATGACCCGGCCCTGCTCCTCGTACCGGTCCGAGTAGCGCTCGCCCGGCACGATCAGGACCGACTCGTGTCCGGCCGCCACGAAGCCCTTGCCGAGCTCGCGCAGGGCGGTGCGCAGACCGCCGGAGGCGGGGGCGACGAAGTTGGCCAGCCGGACGACGCGCAGCGGTCCCGGCGAGGTGACGCTCATACCGCCACCACCGGCCGGCGCGCGGCGAGCACGTCCTCGTAGTGGCCGATCAGCTGGTCGCCGACGGCGGCCCAGGTGCGGCCCTCGACCGTGGTCCGCGCGGCGCGGCCGAACGCGGCCCGCAGCCCGGCGTCGGCGGCGAGGGAGGCCACGGCCTCCCGTACGGCACCGGCGTCGCGCGGCGGCACGAGGAATCCGGTACGGCCGTGGTCGACCAGGTCGATCGGGCCGCCGACGGCGGGCGCGACCACCGGGACCCCGCTGGCCATGGCCTCCTGGACGGTCTGGCAGAACGTCTCGAAGGGGCCGGTGTGCGCGAAGACGTCGAACGAGGCGAAGATCCGGGCGAGGTCGCCGCCGGTGCGGCGGCCGAGGAAGACCGCGCCCGGCAGCGCCTCGGTGAGGTGGGCCTGGGCGGGCCCGTCGCCCACGATCACGACCTTCACGCCCTCCAGGCCGCAGACCCCGGCGAGGAGTTCGACCTGCTTCTCGGGGGCGAGGCGGCCGACGTAGCCGACGATGACCTCGCCGTTGGGGGCGATCTCGCGGCGCAGGGCCTCGTCGCGGAACTCGGGGCGGAAGCGGACGGTGTCCACGCCGCGCTGCCACAGCTGGACGCGCGGAACGTCGTGCGCCTCCAGGTCGCTGATCGACGCGGTGGACGGGGCGAGGGTGCGGTCGGCGGCGCCGTGCACGGAGCGGATCCGGCGCCAGGCGGCCGCCTCTCCGGCGCCCACGTAGGTGCGGGCATATCCGGCCAGGTCGGTCTGGTAGACGGCGACGGCCGGGATGCCGAGCCGGGCGGCGGCGGCCATGCCGCGGACGCCGAGGATGAAGGGGCTGGCCAGGTGCACCACGTCGGGGCGGTGCTCGATCAGGGCGGCGGCGAGCTTGCGGCTGGGGAGAGCCACGCGGACCTGGGGATAGCCCGGGAGCGGAAGGGAGGGGACGTGGACGACAGGGCAGGGCGCGGCGGCCGCGGCGAGCCTGTTTCCGGGGGCGGGGGCCGGAGCGACGACGAGGGGAGCGTGACCGCGGTCGACGAGGTGTCGGGCGGTCTGGAGCGCGCAGTGGGCCACGCCGTTCACATCGGGGGGAAAGGATTCGGTCACGATGACGACACGCATACCGGTGTTGTCGCCGTGCTGGACGTGGCCGCGTCAAAGTGGATCTTTCCGGCTGTTAAACGTCCCATGAGCGTTGCCCTGCACACCCGAGCGGGCCAGCCGGTGGCCATGCCCGGCTGACCTGCCGGTCACCCGTCGTTCACCCGGCGAGCAGTCGTCCGCGCAGGGAACGTGTACGGGATCCCCCGTGGTTCCCGTGGTGGGGCAGAGATCCCCGGCAGCGCGGGTCACATGGCGGCCGGGTCCGGTCCGATGCGGCTGCGTACGGCCGTCTGCACCTCCGCCTCCTCGGCGGGATCGGCGGCGAGCCGGCGGAGCCGTTCGACGACCCGGGCGTCACCGGTCTCGGCGTGCCGGGCGGCGAGTTCGCGGGTGGTCTCCTCGCAGTCCCACAGGCATTCGACGGCGAAGCCGGCGGCGAAGGAGGGGTCGGTGGCGGCCAGGGCGCGGGCGGCGCGGCCGCGCAGGTGGGACGAGGCGGTCTCGCGGTAGACGTGGCGCAGCACGGGCGCGGCGCAGACGATGCCGAGGCGTCCGGTGCCGTCCACGAGGGTCCACAGACCCGGCGCGTCGGGGCCTTCGCCCCGGACGGTTTCCCGCAGCGCGGCGAGAACCAGTTCGCTGTCCTTGGTGCCGCCCCGGCAGGCCAGCATCCGGCCCGCGGCGGCGCCGAGGGCGTCGGGCCGGCGGGCCCAGCCGCGGGCGCGTTCGACGGCGGCGATACTGCGCATGCGTTCGAAGGCGTCGACGGCGGCCTCGACGACGGCGGCCGTGCCGTCGGCCACCGCGACCTCGATCAGGTTCAGCGCGTCGGGGTCGTTGCTGTCGGCGAGGTACCGCAGGGCGGTACAACGGGCTCCGTCGGTGCCGTCCTTGGCGGCCTGGAGGATCTCCGGCCGGTCCTCGGGCCCGGCGACGGCGACCAGACAGCGAGCGGCCGGCACGTGGAGGGCCGCGCCGCGGTCGACGCCCTGCTGGGCCCATTCGAAGACGGCCCGCACGCTCCACCCCGGACGGGGCCCGGACGGCCGCATCTGCCGCTGCCAGCGGTCGAAACAGCCGGTCTCCTGCGCGGCACGCACGCGCGCGGCGATCGGTTCCCGGGGATCCTCGGCCCACAGCCGCCAGGGCCGTGGCTCGAACGCGTCCCGTACGGCGGCGGCCAGCTCGGCCTCGCCCTCGGCATCCGTGGGGAAGCGCGCGAGCACCGGGGCGGCGAGGGCGCGCAGGCCCGCGTCGTCGTCGCGCAGCGCCAGTTCGTCCAGGGCCCAGGCCCAGTTCGAGCCGGTGGCGGCGTATCTGCGCAGCAGTGCGAGCGCGTCGCGCCTGCCGTAGGAGGCGAGGTGCCCGAGCACGGCCAGCGCGAGGCCGGTGCGGGACTCCTCGGTGTCGAGGAGGTCCTCGGGGTCGAAGAGGTGCGCCTCGATGGCGTCCAGCTCGCCGTGCAGGTCGAGGTAGAGCCGGGCGTAGTACAGGGAGCGGTTCTCCACCTGCCAGTCGTGGCGGGGATCGCTGAGCACACAGTGGTTCAGCGCCGCGAGCGCCTCGGCGCGCGGGGCGGTGAGCGCGTGCAGCGTGCCGTCGCCGCGGCCCCGCTGAAGCAGGCCGAGCAGCGTGCCGCTGGGCGCTATGACCGGATCGAACATGGGAAACAGCCTCACATCAAGCGTCGACGCAACCGGAGAACACGCACTACCTGGCCGCGTGACACAACGTCGGGGCGCCCGCCGTCTCTTGCTTGCTGTAGACCATTTCTCTCTGCCTCTCGTCAGTGGCCCATGCGGGCCGCATCACGGTCCGCGCGGCGCGGCAACACCTGCCCAGCCACCGCGTCCGTGAATCACGACGTCATGATGACTCGGCACTTCGACCTGCCGCGACCGAAATTTCGGCGGCCCTGTACCGCCTCCCCCGTTTTGTGTGTTTTAGCTGGTCAGAACAGATGGGTCAGGAGGTGCCGAACAGTTCCAGAACCTCCGCCTTGCCGAACATCCGGGCGGTGTCCACGGCGGACGGAGTGCCCGCCGCGGGGTCCGCGCCGGCCTCCACCAGCACCTTGACGACGTCCGTCTCGCCCTTGAAAACCGCTCCGGCGAGTGGCGTCTGACCTCGGTCGTTGACCCGGTCCGCCTCGGCGCCCCGGGCGAGCAGCTCGCGGACCGCGTCGGCGTGACCGTGATAGGCGGCGAGCATCACGAGGGAGTCGCCGCGGTCGTTGGTGAGGTTGGCCGGAACGCCTGCGTCGAGGTACGCCACGAGCGCTTCGGTCCGCCCCTGCCGGGCCAGATCGAAGATCTTGGTCGCCAGCTCCACGACCTCGGGGTCGGGGGCTTCGCTCATCGGCCGGACCACCTCTCCTGTGCGCTGTGGGGACGTACGTGGACGGAGGGAGCGTACGGCAACGGGCGGGCCGCGCGGCCGTACGAGTGAACCGCCAGCCTACTGGGCCAGGGTGAACATGACCGGATCTGCCCGAGGTAAAGATCACAGGGACGGGAGCGATCCGCCAAGAGGGGCAATTTCTGCGACATTCACCCGATTGCACCTTTAATCATATGGATACCTGCTGTGATCCTGGAAGAACTCATGGTGACTGTCCCCCTTCGACACCAGGAGATCTCACATGATCCTCTCCATCTCAGGCGTCATCGTGCTCGGCATCATCGTCTTCCTCTTCTTCCGCAAGGACGGACTGAAGCCGTCGCACGCCACGGTCTCGGCACTCTTCGGTTTCTATCTCGCCAGCACGGCCATCGCACCGAGCATCAAGGCAGGCGGCGAGAGCCTGGCGAGCCTGCTCGGCGGCATCAAGTTCTGACCCCCCTCGGCCCGTACGCACCATGAGGAGACAGCAGTGGCCCGGCGCCCTCTTCCCCGCATTCTGAGCAACGGCAGCGCACAGCTCGTCCGGAGCCGGGAGCTGGCCCGGACGGCCGCCGACAGCGCCACCGACGTCCTGCATCCGCTGATCACCGTCTCGCGCGGGCTGGGCCGGCTGGCCTCCGCCGGGCGGCGCAGATGGGCTCAGACCCCGAAGGACAAGCGTGGGCCACTGCTCTTCCTGGCGGCCTCGGTCGTCCTGGTCGTGGCGCTGGTGCCGTACGGACCACTGCTCGCCGTCATCACCCTGATGGCGGCGAGCGCCTGGCAGGGCCGGGACCGCACCCCACCCCCGCCGGAGGGCCCCGACGAGTCGCAGACCCAGCGGCTCCAGTCCCTGTACGAGGCCCTGGTGCCGTACTTCTCGGCCGCCGAGGACCCGGCGCCGCTGTACGCGCACGGCGGGGAGTGGGAGAAGGCCTTCCTCTCCCACGAGTTCGACGACGCGGGCCGCCTCGGCCAGCTCCTGCTCCGCTACCCCGCGTACTTCCCGGACGGTGAGCCCGCGGCCCGCGCGCGGATCGAGAACCTGCTCACCGCGAAGTCCGGGCGCGGCCGCGAGTACCACTTCGCGTGGGACGAGGAGGGCAACCGGCTCACGGTGACCGTCCTCGCCCCGCTGCCCACCGACATCGCCGCCCAGCGCTTCGTCACCGCGCCGGGCGAGACCGTGCTCGGGTTCACCGACCCCAGCGAGGTCCAGCGCACGCTCCCCCTCGCGTACGGCGAGGAGCAGCGTGACGTGCCGCCGGTCGTCTGGCGCACCGGTGCCCGCTCCACCGAGCCGCACCTGCTGGTCCTGGGCCGCCCCGGCAGCGGCACCTCGACCCTGCTGCGGTCCGTCGCCCTGCAGGCCCTCCAGTACGGCGACGTGCTCATCGTCGAGGGCGGCGGCAGCGGCGAGTACCTGTGCCTCGCCGGCCGGGACGGGGTCCTCGCCGTGGAGTGCGGGCTCACCGGGGCACTGGCCAGCCTGGAGTGGGCGGCGAACGAGACGGAGCGGCGGCTCGTCACGCTCAACCGCGCACGCCAGGCGGGCCACCCGCCGCCGGACGACTGCCGGCGCCCCCTGTGGATCCTCCTCGACCGCCCCGGCGCCTTCGTCCACCTGGCCGCGGCGGACGCCCGGCAGGACCCGCAGGACCTCCTCCAGGTCCCGCTCCGGCACGGCCGCGCGGCGAATGTCACGGTGGTGGTCGCCGAGCAGCTCGACAGCGCGGATGCGCTGAGCGAGGCGGTACGCCAGCACACGCGCGCGCGTGTCGTGCTGGGAGCGGCGCTGCCGGACGAGCTGACGGCGGCGCTGGGGGCTCCCCCGCACACGACGCCGCTGGCCCAGGTGCCGCCGGGGCGGGGGTACGCACGGCTGGGGCACGGACCGGTGCTGCGGCTTCAGGTGCCGGCGACTCCGGATCCGTACGACGACGCGACGAGCGAGGTCGACCGGGAGGCGGTCCTGGCGTTGCTGCCGCCGCGGAGCGGGGTGGTGGAGCAGG
This sequence comes from Streptomyces sp. NPDC051987, assembly GCF_040680735.1. Classification (NCBI taxonomy): domain Bacteria; kingdom Bacillati; phylum Actinomycetota; class Actinomycetes; order Kitasatosporales; family Streptomycetaceae; genus Streptomyces; species Streptomyces sp. NPDC051987. The sequence goes on from NZ_JBFAXI010000063.1 coordinate 39,933, forward strand.
AGGTGCCCCTGGAGGCGGCCGTCGCCGAGGCCTGAGCCGGGGGACGCTCACCGGCGCTCGCCGGGCGCCCCGCGCCCACCCGCGCCGCCCCGGCGGCGCCTGCCCGCGCCAAGGCGTGAGAGACACGGCCGGACAGCGCCCCGTCAGAGGGCGCTGTGCCGAACGGACTGTGCGGCTCCGCCGCGCGGGCGCGACCGGCCCCCGCGCACCGCGGCCGAAGAACTGCCGGAGCCGCCCCGCCGCTACGCCACAAAGGACCGCGGCGACTCTGCGCCCCCTCCGCTCGCCCCCGACTCCACCAACCGCGCCGCCGCCGCCAGTCGGCTCGCCGCCTCCTCCGCCACCGCTCCCCCGACGGTGAACGGAAGCCGCACATAGCCCTCGAAGGCGCCGTCGACCCCGAACCGCGGACCGGACGGGACGCGCACCCCGACCCGCTCCCCCGCCTCGGCCAGCCGCGAGCCGGACAGGCCCCCCGCCCGGACCCACAGGGTCAGTCCTCCCTTCGGCACCTCGAACTCCCAGGTCGGCAGCTCCCGGCGGACCGCCGCCACCAGGGCGTCCCGGTTCTCGCGGGCCTGGCTCCGGCGCAGGTCGACGGCCTCGGCCCAGCCGCCCGTGCTGAACAGCCAGTTCACCGCGAGCTGTTCGAGCACCGGCGTGCCGAGGTCGGCGTACGCCCGCGCCGCGACCAGGCTGCGGATCACGTCGGGAGCCGCCCGCACCCAGCCGATGCGCATGCCCGCCCAGAACGCCTTGCTGGCCGAGCCGACGGTGATGACGGTGGAGCCGGCCGGGTCGAAGCCGCACACCGGACGGGGCATCTCCACGTCGTCGTCCAGCCACAGCTCGCTCATCGTCTCGTCGGCGACGAGCACCGTGCCCGCCGAGCGGGCCGCGTCCACCAGCCGGCGCCGCTGGTCGTCGTCGGCGAGCGCCCCGGTGGGGTTGTGGAAGTCGGCGACCACGTACGCGATGCGGGGCGCTGCCTCGCGCAGGACCTGGCGCCAGCGGTCCAGGTCCCAGCCGCCCAGCCCCTCGGCCATCGCCACCGGCACCAGCCGGGCACCCGCCTCCCGCATCAGCTGGAGGATGTTCGCGTAGGACGGCGACTCGACGGCGATGCGCTCGCCGCGGCCGCCGAAGAGATGGCAGATCGCGTCGATGGCGCCCATGGCACCGGTCGTCACCATGATCTGCTCGGGCATGGTGGGGATGCCGCGCGCCGTGTAGCGCTCGGCGATCATCGACCGGAGGACCGGAAGCCCGGCCGGGTAGTCGCCGTGGGTGTGGGCGTACGGCGGGAGTTCCGCCAGGGCGCCCTGGACCGCGCGGGTCAGCCACGGCTCGGGCGCGGGCGGCGCGGCGGTGCCCAGGTCGATCACCGAGCCGAGCGCCTCGGGGGGCAGGGGCTCCAGGCCGCGGGCCGGAAGGGGGTTGCCGGCCGGGACGGCGGTCCAGCTGCCTGCGCCCCGGCGGGACTCCAGGAAGCCCTCCGCACGCAGCGCCTCGTACGCCGCGGCCACCGTCGTACGGCTGACGGACAGGGCGAGGGCCAGTTCGCGTTCGGCGGGCAGCCGGGCGGCGACGGGGACGCGGCCTTCGAGGACCAGCAGCCGGATGCCGTCGGCGAGGGCGCGATAGGCGGGCGGGCGCCGGGTGCCGGGGCCGGCCGGGCGGTCCTGCTGCGAGGTGAGCAGCCGGGCGAGCTGAGCGGGCCCCACCGCCGAGGTCCACTGCGCCATGAGAATCAGTCCACCTTCCCCGAATTGGCCATGGATGGCACTCTTCCCCAAGCCACAGAGTGACATGAGTCAGGCCACCGTCACCACCCAGGGGGTATCCCTTGTCCACGCAGGACCGTCTCGGACGGCGATTGGTCCAGCTCTACGCGGGGCTCACGCTGTACGGCGTGAGTTCCGCGCTGCTCGTCGCGGCAGGCCTGGGACTGGAGCCCTGGGGGGTGCTGCACCAGGGCCTCGCGAAGCACACCGGGACGAGCATCGGCACGGTGTCGATCGTCGTGGGGGCGGCCGTACTGCTCCTGTGGATCCCGCTGCGTCAGCGGCCGGGCCTCGGCACGGTCTCCAACGTCTTCGTCATCGGCCTCGCCATGAACGCCGTGCTCGCCGTCCTCCCCGAGGCGCACGCGTTCGCCGTGCGGATTCCGCTGATGGCCGCCGGAATCGTGCTGAACGGGGCGGCGACCGGCCTGTACATCGCCGCGAGCTTCGGGCCCGGCCCCCGGGACGGCCTGATGACGGGGCTGCACCGGCGCACCGGCCGTTCGATCCGGTTGCTGCGGACGGCGATCGAGGTGGCGGTGGTCCTCACCGGTTTCGCGCTCGGCGGGACGGTCGGCGCCGGCACCCTCCTCTACGCCGTGTCCATCGGCCCGCTCGCGCAGCTGTTCCTGAAGGTGTTCGCCGTCCCGACGGCATCCGGCCGCAGTACGGTCGTTGCCACCGGGTCACCCGAGCGCGCGATACTGCGTCCGTGAGCACGCCGACCCGCCACCCGTACCTGGACCACCCCGGCCCCATCCCCTTCGCCCATCGCGGCGGAGCCGCGGACGGCCTGGAGAACACCGTGGCGCAGTTCCGGCGCGCGGTCCAACTCGGCTACCGGTACATCGAGACCGATGTGCACGCCACGGCGGACGGCAGGCTCGTCGCCTTCCACGACGACACGCTGGACCGGGTCACCGACGGGGCCGGCCGGATCGCCGACCTGCCGTGGCAGGACGTGCGGCACGCGCGCGTGGCGGGCCGCGAGCCGCTGCCCCTCTTCGAGGAGCTGCTGGAGGAGTTCCCTGACGTCCGCTGGAACGTGGACGCCAAGGCGGAGCCGGCCCTGCGGCCGCTCCTGGACCTGATCGAGAGGACGGACTCCTACGACCGGGTGTGCGTCGGCTCGTTCTCGGAGGCGCGGGTGCTGCGGGCGCAGCGACTGGCCGGGCCGCGCCTGGCCACCTCGTTCGGCACCCGCGGTGTGGTCGGACTGCGGCTGCGCTCCTGGGGCCTGCCGGCGGCGGTGCGCCGGTCGGCGGTCGCGGCCCAGGTGCCCGAGTCCCAGTCGGGGGTTCCGGTGGTCGACCGGCGCTTCGTGCGCGCCGCCCACGCGCGCGGGCTGCACGTCCACGTGTGGACCGTCAACGAACCCGAGCGGATGCACCGGCTGCTGGACCTGGGTGTCGATGGCATCATGACCGATCACATCGACACGTTGCGCGAGGTCATGCAGAAGCGCGGCGTCTGGTTCTGAGGCGCGCGCGGTACCGCTGCGGGAAAGGCGAGGGCACGGGTGGGCACCGAGACCGTGCGGACGGGGGTCGTCGACGAGACCGCCGAACTGCGGCGCGAACAGCGCGGCTGGTACTTCTACGACTGGGCGTGCTCGGTCTACTCGACGAGCGTCCTCACCGTGTTCCTCGGCCCGTACCTCACGTCGGTCGCCGGCCACGCGGCGGACGCCGACGGCTATGTACATCCGTTCGGCGTCCCGGTCCGGGCGGGCTCCTTCTTCGCCTATTCGGTCTCCCTGTCGGTGCTCCTCGCGGTCGTGATCATGCCCCTGGTGGGCAGCGCGGCCGACCGTACCGGCCGCAAGAAGCAGCTGCTCGGCGTCGCCGCGTACACCGGGGCCGCGGCGACGACGGGCATGTTCTTCCTGGACGGCGACCGCTATCTGCTCGGCGGAGTGCTGCTGGTCGTCGCCAACGCCGCCCAGTCCGTCGCCCTGATGCTCTACAACTCCTACCTGCCGCAGATCGCGTCGCCCGAGGAACGCGACACCGTCTCCTCCCGGGGCTGGGCCTTCGGCTACGCGTCCGGCTCCCTGGTGCTGATCGTCAACCTGGTCCTCTACTCGGCGCGCGACTCCTTCGGCCTCTCCGAGACGGAAGCGGTCCGTATCTGCCTGGCCGCGGCGGGCCTGTGGTGGGGCGCCTTCACCCTCGTGCCGCTGCGGCGGCTGCGCGACCGGGGCGGCAGGGCGGCCGCGGGGACGGCGCCCGGACTGCGCCAGCTCCTGGCGACCGCGCGCGACATGCGCCGCCACCCGCTGACGCTCTCCTTCCTGCTGGCGTACCTCGTCTACAACGACGGCATCCAGACCGTGATCTCCCAGGCGTCCGTGTACGGCTCCGAGGAGCTCGGGCTCGGCCAGTCGACGCTCATCGGTGCCGTGCTGCTGGTGCAGGTGCTTGCCGTGGCAGGTGCCCTGACGATGGGGCGGCTGGCCAGGATCTACGGCGCGAAGCACACGATCCTCGGGTCGCTCGTGGCGTGGACGGTGACGCTGGCGGCCGGGTACTTCCTGCCGGCCGGGGCGCCCGTGTGGTTCTTCGTCCTCGCGGCCGGCATCGGCCTCGTGCTCGGCGGCAGCCAGGCCCTGTCCCGCTCGCTGTTCTCCCATCTCGTACCGCCCGGGAAAGAAGCCGAGTACTTCGCGGCGTACGAGATGAGCGATCGGGGGATGAGCTGGCTGGGACCGCTGTTGTTCGGGATCACCTACCAGCTGAGCGGCAGCTACCGCTCGGCGATCATCTCGCTGGTGGCGTTCTTCGTGATCGGGTTCGCGCTGCTCGCGCGGGTGCCGGTGCGACGGGCGATCGGCGAGGCCGGCAACCCGGTCCCGCAGAAGATTTAGCGTTCAACGCGGAAGGGCGGTAGTGTACGCGTTTGGCCTGCCAGGCGTACCGTTACTGCGCGTCAAAGATGCCGAAACGCTGGGTGACATCCGTTAGCAGATGTGACAAACCGGGCGCTGGTGGGTACAACAAGGGGCGGCTACGACGGCGACGCATGACCCGGAACGGGAATCTTTACCGCCGACCGGACGTTGACCGGATGACGACGACAGCGACACCTGTCCTGTGGGCGACAAGCCCGGGAGGCACGATTCATGAGTGAGCGAGCTCTTCGCGGTACGCGCCTCGTGGTGACCAGCTACGAGACGGACCGCGGTATCGACCTGGCCCCGCGCCAGGCCGTGGAGTACGCATGCGAGAAGGGGCACCGGTTCGAGATGCCCTTCTCGGTCGAGGCGGAGATCCCGCCGGAGTGGGAGTGCAAGGTCTGCGGGGCCCAGGCACTCCTCGTGGACGGTGACGGCCCTGAGGAGAAGAAGGCCAAGCCCGCGCGTACCCACTGGGACATGCTGATGGAGCGGCGCACCCGTGAGGAACTCGAAGAGGTCCTTGAGGAGCGTCTGGCGGTACTGCGTTCCGGGGCGATGAACATCGCGGTTCATCCTCGATCATGTCCTGCTCCTTGGTCAGGTTCGACGCGTACAGGTCGTCGAAGACCTGGCGTACCTCGGGACTCTCGCGCCCGGTGAGGGTCGCCGTG